>JAYVRP010000807.1:0-56864 GCA_043776215.1 Rhodoferax sp.
GACGGTGTGCCCACGCTCCAGCCGCCATTGATGAACTTCGCCGCGTAACGGACCGTCACGCCGACGCCGGCAATGTCCGTGATGGCGGGTGCACCGTAGCGCTCCACGGATGTCGGCGGCACGCCGAAATTGCGATCCAGACCAAAGACGCTGTAGATCTGGCTACGCGTAGAGGTCGGATCCAGAAGTTGGATCTCGAATCCGTGGGCGACGTCGCCGGTATCGTTGACGGCATCGAAATTGGCGAGGCTGCCGAAGACCTGTGCGCCTGCCGGCATGGCAAGCGCCATACAAGCCGACACGGCGAGGGCGAGGCGGGTTTTCTTCATGGTGTTTCCCCTGTTCCAAGCAGACCGTCGCGGCGCCGGGGTGCGCCGGGATCGTTCCCTTGCGCGAAGGTATCAGCAAAATGCGTGCCGTCCCGCGGTTGCGCACGCACCGGCTGCTGCGGCCGCAGGCTGACCCCGCGGTGCGACAGGGCAAACCGTCGCGTATGGGGGCATTTCACCCAATGCGGGTGAAATGCCCCACCCGGATTGCGTGGTCGGGGCCATGGTCCCGGCATGAAAGGCGCCTCCTCTGCACGGCGGGCCGGCCGCCAGCATCACCGATGCCGATTGGCACGAAGCATGCGGCTGCAGCGACGGGCAGCGCCGATACCGTAGTGACCCACCACCCCCCAATGGAGAAACAGATGATTCACACCTGCACCCTTCGTCCCTGCGCAACCACGCGCCGGAAACCATGGCGTCCGGCCACGCTCGTCGCACTGTGTCTTGGCGCCGCTTCGCTGGGCGCGCATGCGCAGGCGATCATCATGGCCGGCGTCTACCAGAACTTCGACGTGCTCAACAATACCGGTGCTCCGACCCATGGGTTCGAGATGGAGGTCTACGGCGTCAGCAAGTCCCAGCTCACCCGCATCTTCCCATCCAACTTCAACGCCAGCGTGATCCGCTACGGCATGGGATCGGCCACGGATTTCCCGGGCGGAGTCTATGTCCGCTGGATCGCTCCCTATGACCCGGCCACTGGCGCCTTCACCACGGCCACACCGGTTCCGGTCAACCGGACCACCGTACCCGGCGACTCCTGCTGGACGCTGGGAATGCCATCCACGTATGCGACGGCCGGGTGCGAGCATTTCGGCATCAGCGCAACGGCCAACCCCAGCAGAATACTTTACCGGTGGCTGGTGGCCGATCCGGCAACCCCTGGCGCCGTGAAGCCGGTCGGGGTCGACATCTCCCTGCCAGCACCGATCTGGAGCGTGGTCCCGCCGGCCCAGCCCGCGCTGCCGCCGGTCGTGGTGGCACAGGTGGAAGCCCCGCCGCCGCCGGCACCGGCGGTATTCGGGCCGGCGCAATGGGTCAAGGTCTATAAGACCGAGCAGGCGGGCAAGGTCGACCTGATCGACCTGATGGGCGACAACCGCGCCGTCGTGCCGGAGAACGCGGCGCAGGTCGAGGTCGGCTGGTCTCTTTTGCAGCAGGACCCCCCGGCTCTGGCCGGCAACCAACGCCGGCGCGGCAAGCTCGTCAACCAGGGCAACCTGGGCAATGGAAACCATGCGGTGGTGCGCCGCTATGAGTATTACCAGTACGCCGGCGCCTACGACCCGGTCACCCACGAAGCACTGTGCGCCGATCTCACCTGCACGGCGCCCGGGCCGGGTGAACTCGGTGATGCGATCGGCGCCCAGAACGTGGCGGCCAACGTCGACGTCAGCGCGCTCACGGTACAGGTGAGTGGCAGTGGCGGCGTGTCGTCGTCCGACAAGGTCTTCAGTTGCCCCAGCAAATGCTACGGTGTCTACAGTCCCGGCAGCACCGTGACGCTGACTGCCAAGCCCAACTCCGGCAACACATTCGCGGCATGGGGTGGCTCCTGCAGCGGCAATGCGCTCACCTGCGTGGTGCTGCTCAACGCCGAGAGTTCGGTCACCGCGACCTTCGCCGCCGTGGTCGGTGGCGGGGGCGGGGGCGGAGGTGGTGGGGGTGGCACAAGCTACACGCTCTCGGTCGGAAAGTCGAATGCCGGCACGGTCGTCAGCACGCCTTCGGGAATCAACTGCGGCACCACCTGCTCGGCCAAGTACGCCGCGGCAAACGCGGTCACGCTGGTGGCACTGCCCGCGCCGGACAAGACCTTCCTGGGCTGGAGTGGCGCCTGCACCGGCATCGCCGAATCCTGCACCGTGGTCATGAACGCCGACACCAAGGTCCAGGCCGGTTTCTCCAAGTGAAACCGTCGGCGCCGACCTGGCAGCCGCGCCCCACGCATTCGCGAAACCACCACGGCTCCACTGCCGTTGGCCTGCGTGGGGCCATGCGGCACGACCAGTGCCCTCAGCTTCGCGTTCGGTGCGAGCACCCCGAGGAAGCGAATCAGGTGCAGCCGCGGTCGCGGCACAAGCGCGGCCAGGCGCTGCATGAACTCCAGCGGGCTCATCACGATGTGCGTGGTGCCGTCGCGCCAGGCGGTCTTAGTTACGACATAACTTGAGTACAAGTTAGTCTCCACTGAAACTGCGATTTGAGTTGGAGCACCACCTGCCCGGCGCTGTTGATCTGTACCCGTTCGTTGGCCAGTGCTGAGCCCGGACACAAACAGTCCAGTGGACTGTTTGTGCCTGGCGAAGGGCCGGGCCACTGGCCCGGCGCGGCCTGCAAGGCGGTCGGGTGATGTAGCGGCAAAGCTGCTCCAGCCGCTGGCGCTCGTCGGCATCGCAGCGCACTGCCGCGTGCAGGCTGAAGCCCCGCTGGTCGGCACACAGTTCCTGGTCGCGCGCAGCGTCGCGTGGCATCACGCCTTGCACCGTCAACGCCTTCTGGCAACGGTCGTGGGGTCCATGGGGTGCGCCAAAGTGCGGGTATCTAAGCCCCGCGGTGTGAGATAAACGCGCCACCCGGCCCTTCTCCTACACTGCTGCACACCCCAAACAACGTAATGCACCATGTTCGGAATCACCCCGTCCTCCCGGCTCCGGCCATCGCCTTACTACCAGGCCACGCTGGCCGAAGGCGTGACCTCTTTCACCACCTACAACCACATGCTCATGCCCACCGGCTTCGGGCACGCCGAGGAGGAGTACTGGCGCATCATCCACGGTGTCTCGCTGTGGGACGTGGCGGTGGAGCGCCAGGTGCAACTGCAGGGGCCCGACGCCGGGCGACTGGCACAGATCCTGTGCCCGCGTGACCTGTCGCGTTGTGTCGCGGGCCAGGGCAAGTACGTGCCTTTGTGCAACCACGAGGGCATCCTGATCAACGACCCGATCCTGCTCAAACTCGACGACGACCGCTACTGGCTGTCCATCGCCGACTCCAATATCTGGTTCTGGGCGCGCGCGATCGCTGCCGAGCGTAAATTGCGCGTCACCGTCAGCGAGCCGGACGTGTCTCCGCTGGCAGTGCAGGGACCCAAGGCCGAGGCAGTGATGGCAACGTTGTTGGGCGACTGGGTGCGCGAACTCAAATATTTCGGGTTCCGGCAGACCGACCTGCAGGGCATACCGCTGCTGGTCGCGCGCTCGGGCTGGTCCAAGCAGGGCGGCTTCGAACTCTACCTGCAGGACGGGGCGCGCGGCACCGAGCTTTGGAACCTCGTGCGCGAAGCCGGAAAGCCGTGGTCGATCGGGCCGGGCGCGCCCAACGCCTGCGAGCGAATAGAAAGTGGTCTTCTGTCCTACGGAGGCGACAGCGACGACACCACCAACCCGTTCGAGGTGCGCCTGGGCAAATACATCGACCTCGGTGTGCCTGACGACGTGGTCGGCATCCAGGCACTGCGCCGTATACAGCGTGAAGGCGTGCGGCGCCAGCAACTCGGTGTGGTGCTGGAGGGCACGCAGCCGACCGAGCTCGGCTTCCACTGGCACCGCATCAGCCGGGCAGGCCAGCCGGTCGGCGACTTGACCAACTGCGTGTGGTCGTACCGGATGCAGCGCAACATCGGCTTCGCTCTGGTGGCCGCTGGTTGCGCACCCGGCGACGCGGTGGTGGTGCACAAGGACGGCGCGCTGGTCCCGGGCCGCCTGCAAGCCCTTCCTTTTCTCTGAGGATCGGGGAAATACCATGCCCACCGCGCGCTTCGCCCAGCTCTCCCGGCTTCGCCTGGAGTATTTCGAACACGGCCACGGTCCGGCCCGGGTCGTGCTGGTACACGGCTTCGAGGCCTCCGCCCGTATCTGGACGGCAGTGCAGGAGGCGCTGCCGCCGGAGCTGTACACCTCGATTGCCATCAACAACCGCGGTGCCGGAAATTCGGACGCGCCATCGGCCGACGAGGACTACGGTGTGCAGCACTTCGCGGCCGACGCGCACGAACTGGTCACGGGTCTCGACTGGCAGGGCTACACGCTGGTGGGCCATTCGATGGGCGGGGCGACCGTGGTGCAGTACGCGGCCGATCATCCTGAAGATATCGCCGGCCTGGTAATGCTCGACCCGGCCAACCCGGACGGTCGCCCCGGCACGGCGCAGCAAATGCAGGCGCGGGTCGAGGCGTTCCTGATCACGCGCAAGGCGCGGCTCGATGCCGCTGCGAACAGCGCGCCGCAAGGCGGTGCATCAGCAACCCGTTGCGACGCAGCGGCCGACTGGCGCACGTTGCTCGAGGCCGACATGGCGCGCGCGCCCGAATGCCGGCTGCGCGGCTCGCTGCGGTCGATGCACGGCATCCGTCTGGGCCACCGGCTCGCCAGTCTGCCCATGCCGGTTCTGCTCGCATGCGGCGACCAGGACGAGCTGATTTCCGTGCCCGACATGCTCGACACCTGGAAGCGGCTGCCTGCGGGGTCAGGGCTGCAGGTCTGGCACGGCATCGGTCATTCGCCCAATCTCGAATGCCCGCTGGCACTGACGGAAGTGCTGCGGCAGTTCATCGAGAAGCGGGTGGCAGGCGCGCAGGCGCCGCGTGCAGTGCGCGATCGATTCTCCAGCAGGCAGGCGGGCGACGCATCGGCACCGCGCCTGGCATGAAGCCGCAGTTCGAATGCAACAAATGGCACCGGTCTGGGGTGACCAAAGTTATGGCGCGGTACTCTCTGGTGTTCAGCATTTGACCCACCGCGGCAACCGCGTTACCCCAGGCCTTTCGGAGTCCCCATCATGAACGCGTCCAGCGGCGACCGCGCTTTCTCCGGGGGAAGGGATTTCAAACGGCATGTTTCCGGCCCCACCGGGTCCGACTCACCCGCACTGGGTGGTACACCGGGGAGTTCTTTGGGGAGGTGTTGGCCTGGCCGGCCGCACACTGCGTAGCCGCGGCCCCGCGGCCGGACCTGAAAATCACCTGGACATCGGGTAAACCCGCACGCTTCGTAGCCCCTCACCGGGCTCGACCCGCGCCAGGCGCAGCCCCTCCCCGGCAGCCCGGAGTCCCGGGCCGCGATCAGGCCGCCTGCTGAAGATCTCCGCGCGCCGGTGCCCGGGGCGGTGCCCGGGCCTGCAGTCCCAAGTGACTGAGGATCCGCTCTGTCAAGGGTGCCTCCAGGATGGCGGCGATGATCTTGAGCTGGCCGCCGCATTTCGGGCAGTGTGCGAGGTCGATCTCAAACACGCGCTTGAGCAGCCGGGCCCAGCTGATAAGCGCCGGCCGGCCATGCGCGCAGCTTGGCTCGGTCGCGGGGACCTCCGACTTGCCGGTGACCTCCTCGGGGCCGTGCGGCACCACCAGTGCCCTCAGCTTCGCGTTGGGCGGCAGCACCCCGTGGAAGCGAATCAGGTGCAGCCGGGGCCGCGGCACCAGCGCTGCCAGGCGCTGCATGAACTCCAGCGAGCTCATCACGATGTGCGTGGTGCCATCGCGCCAGGCGGTCTTAGCTACGACATAACTTGAGTACAAGTTAGTCTCCACTGAAACTGCGTTTTGAGTTTGAGCACCACCTGCCCGGAGCGGCCTGCAAGGCGGTCGGGTGATGTACCGGCAAAGCCGCTTCAGCCGCTGGCGCTCGTCGGGACGTACCCATCGAACGATGGTCGCGGCATATGCGCACGGCCCTTCCGGTGGCGCTGCGCGGTCTGCGTCGGCAAGCCGGCCTGCCGTGTCACCTTGCCTGCGCCAGCAGCCAGTTGCGAAACAGCAGCACCTCCGGGCGCGGACGCGCCCGACTGCTGGGGTTCAGCAGATAGTGCGCATCGCTTATTTCCAGCGAACGATGAAAGGGGGCGATCAGCCGGCCCGACGCCAGATACGGCTGCGCGAAACTCTGGAGCACGATCGCAAAGCCGGCACCGGCGGCGGCGAGTTCGAGTGCGCTGAGTGAAGTGTCCACCTGAACGCCTTGTGGCAGTGGTGCCGCGACGTCACCGGCAGCCAGAAACCAGCGTGTCCACAGGTCTTCGCAGCCCATGATGTGAATCAGGTGGCGTTGCGCCAGCAGGGCCAGCGCCTGCTTGCGGTTCGCGCGTTGCTTCCAGGCCGGGCTGCACACCGCAATCGACGGTTCATGGCGCAGCAGCGTGACGTCGAATCCCTCCCAGCGGCCATCACCGAAGCGGATGTCCACGTCGACCGCATCGGCATTCAGACCGTCCGCCCAGATCGACGTGTACAGCCGCATCCGGATGCCCGGGTAGGCCTGCATGAAAACGTGCAGGCGGGGTGCCAGCCACAACACCGCGAATGCCGCCGTTGCGCGGACGGTGACGCTTTGCTCCGCCTTTCCGCCGAACAGCCCGGCGGTCGCGGCAGCCAGCTCGTCGAAGGCCTTGCGCACCGAGGGCAGGTAGGCGCGGCCCATGTCGGTGAGTTGCACGCCGCGTGCCAGCCGCTCGAACAGCGCGAAGCCGAGATGCTGTTCGAGTGAGCGGATCTGCAGGCTGACCGCCGCGACCGACAGATGCAGGTCCTGCGCCGCCCCGGAGAAACTCTGCCGGCGCGCGGCGGCCTCGAAGGCGCGCAGCCAGGGCAAGTGGGGGAGTGCATGACCACGCATTGCGTCGTTCATTTTTTTGACCCCTCAGGGCCTGAATTGATTGATTGCATCAAGTATGGATTCCCCGGATTATTGCTACCGGGCCATGGGGCCCATCCATCCGTTCATCCATCATCCATGCAGAGCGCCGGCGAGTTCGACATCATCATCGTTGGCAGCGGGTCGGCTGGCTGCGTGCTGGCCGACCGGCTGACGCGGGACGGCAAGCGTTCGGTATTGCTGCTCGAAGCAGGCGGCAGCGACCGCCGCTTCTGGATCAAGCTGCCCATCGGGTATGGACGCACCTATTACGACGAGCGCATCAACTGGAAATACGAGACCGCGCCAGAGCCTGCCCTGGATGGCCGGCGTGCCTACTGGCCACGTGGAAAGGTGATCGGGGGTTCGAGTTCGATCAATGCGATGGTGTATTGTCGCGGCATGCCACGGGACTACGACGACTGGCGCGCCGCCGGCAATATCGGCTGGGCCTGGGACGACGTGGAACCGGTGTTCCGGCGTATCGAGCGGCGCGTCGACGCGCACGGCCGCGTGGCTGCGGGCGGGCCGCTGTTCGTGTCGGATGTCGGACGCGAGATGCATCCGCTGCGCCGCCACTACTTTGCAGCCGCCCGCGAACTGGGTTTGCCACTGACGGATGACTTCAACGGGCCCCAGCCGGAAGGCGTGGGCATCTACCAGATCAACGTGCGCCGGGGCATGCGCTGGTCGGCGGCCGACGCCTTCCTGCGTCCGGCGATGCGGCGCACCAACTTGCGCCTGCTGACCGGCGCGCAGGTGCACCGCGTGCTGTTCGAGGGGTTGCGCGCGGTCGGCGTGGTGTTTGAGCAGGATGGCACGCGCTACAGCGCGCGCACCCGCGGCGAGGTCATTCTGAGCGCGGGTGCGGTCAATTCGCCGCAACTGCTGCAACTCTCGGGCGTCGGCCCGGCAGCCCTGTTGCAGCAGCATGGCATCAAGGTGGTGCGCGACCAGGGCGCGGTCGGCGGGCAACTGCAGGACCACATCGCGGTGAGTTACTTTTTCGAATCCAACGAGCCGACGCTGAACAACCAGTTGCACCCCTGGCATGGCAAGTTGTGGGCAGGGCTGCGTTATGTGCTGGCCAGGCGCGGCCCGCTGAGTGTGAGCGTGAACCAGTGTGGTGGCTTCGTGCGCAGCCGGTCCGGGCTCGCGCATCCCGACCAGCAGCTGTATTTCAATCCGCTGACCTATTCGACAGCACCCGAAGGCAAGCGTCCTTTGATGAATCCTGACCCATTTGCCGGATTCATCCTGTGCGCCCAACCTTGCCGCCCCACCAGCCGGGGCCGCATCGACATCGGCTCGGGCGACCCGGCCGCGGCACCGGTGATTCGGCCCGATTACCTGTCGACACAGGGCGACATCGATGACGTGGTCGCAGGCGGGCAGTTGCTGCAACGCATGCTGCGCACGCAGGCGATGCGCGGGCTAGTCAAGAGGCCGATCGCACCGGACATCAGCAACATGGACGCCGACGCGATGGTGGCCGATTTCCGCGCGCGCAGCGGCACCGTGTTTCACCCAGTCGGCACCTGCGGCATGGGCCCGGACCCGCGCAACGCGGTGGTCGATCCGCAGTTGCGCGTGCACGGTGTGCATGGCCTTCGCGTGGTTGACGCATCGGTTTTTCCCGGCATGACATCTGGCAATACAAACGGACCGGTGATCATGGTGGCCCAGAAGGCAGCTGACATGCTGCTTGCCGGACAATGAACCCCCCCAAGGAGCCCCGCCGCATGAAAATTCGCAAACTCGAGACCTTCTGCAATGAATTCGTCGGATTCGTGCGCGTCACGACCGACACCGGCGCGACCGGCTGGGGGCAGATCTCCACCTACAACTCCGACATCACCGCCACCATCTTTCACCGCCAGATCGCACCCTGGTCCCTCGGTGCGGACGCGCTCGACATCGAGGCCTTGACGCTGTTGATTCCGGAGCGCGAACACAAGTACCCGGGCTCGTACATCTACCGCGCAATGGCGGGCCTGGATACCGCCTTGTGGGATCTGCGCGGCAAACTCGAAGGCAAGCCGGTCGTCGAACTGCTGGGTGGTCAACCGGGGCGGCTACGGGTCTATGCGTCCTCCATGCGGCGCGACATCACACCCGAGGATGAGGCGCGCCGGCTGGTGCGGTTGCGCGACGAGTGTGGCTACACCGCCTTCAAGTTCCGCGTCGCACGGGAATGCGGGCGCGATGTGGACGAATGGCCCGGCCGCACCGAGGCCATCGTGCCCGCCATGCGCAAGGCTATGGGCCCGGACATTGCCTTGATGGTCGACGGCAACTCCGGCTTCAGCCCGAAACGCGCGATCGAGGTCGGCAAGATGCTGCAGGACAACGGCGTGGAACATTTCGAGGAGCCGTGCCCGTACTGGGAGCTGGAGCAGACCCGGCAGGTCACCGAGGCCCTGAAGCTGGACGTGACAGGTGGCGAGCAGGACTGCGAATTCGCAAGCTGGCGCAACATGATTGCCATGCGCGCGGTCGATATCGTGCAGCCCGACGTGCTCTACATGGGCGGCATCGTGCGCTCGATGAAGGTAGCGAAGATGGCGCAGGATGCGGGCCTGTCATGCACGCCGCACAGCGCCAACCTGTCGATGGTGACGCTGTTCACCATGCACCTGCTGAAAGCCATTCCCAACGCCGGCAAGTATCTGGAGTTCTCGATCGAGGGCCCCGAGTACTACCCCTGGCAACAGGACTTGTTCGTCAAGTCGCCCTACACCATCCGCGACGGGCACATTGACGTTTCCGGGGAGCCGGGTTGGGGCGTGGAGATCGCTCCCGACTGGCTGGCACGCTCCACCTACCAATGCAGCGAGGTTGCCTGATGGCGTCCACCACCGAAGCGCTCAGCGCGCAATACCAGTCGACCGGCACCCTGAGCGGCCTGCCCGACGGGCACTTCATCGAAGGCGCTCTCTGCCCGTCGGTGGGAGGCCAGCGCATGGACAGCGTGGACCCCGGCAGCGGCAAGGAGTTCACCCGTTTCGCGGCCGGTGAAGCCGACGATGTGGACCGCGCCGTCATGTCGTCGGACCGGGCGATGCGCTCGAGCTGGCGCGATACCACACCGGCCGATCGTGGCCGCATCCTGCTGCGCGCGGCGCACGCGGTATTGGCGCAGGCCGAGCGCCTGGCCGTCGTGGAAACCATCGACAACGGCAAGCCGGTGGCGGAAGCCCTGGCCGACATGCGCTCCACCGCGCGCATCTTCGAATACTACGCAGGCATGGCCGACAAGCTGCAGGGCGACAGCATTCCGCTGGGGCGCAACTATGTGTCAATGACGGTGCGCGAACCGGTGGGCGTGACCGCGCACATCATTCCCTGGAACTACCCGGCCTCGACCATGGCGCGTGGCATCGCACCGGCGCTGGCGGCAGGCTGCACGGTGGTGGTCAAGCCCGCCGAACAGACACCGCTCTCGGCGCTGCTGCTGGCGCAGATCCTGCACGACGCCGGCCTGCCCGCCGGCGTCTGCAATGTCGTGACCGGTACCGGAGCGGCTGCCGGCGCGGCGCTGGTGGCGCATCCGCTGGTGCGCCATGTCACCTTCACCGGTTCGGTCGCCACCGGTGGCCGGGTCATGCAGGCCGCGGCGCGCAACGTGGCGAGCGTCACGCTGGAACTCGGAGGCAAGTCACCGGCGGTGGTGCTGGCCGATTGCGACATGGCACATGCGGTGGGTGACGTGTTGTGGAGCATCTTCTACAACGCCGGGCAGACCTGCTCCGCCGGGTCGCGCCTGGTGGTGGAACGCGGCATCCACACGCAGTTCGTCGAACAGTTGGCCGAGCGTGCCGGGGCGCTGCGGTGCGGCCACGGACTGGCCGCGCCGGACATCGGTGCCATCACCACGCATGAGCAGTGGCTCAAGATCGCGGCGTATGTGGACGCAGCGCGGGCCCGCGGCGCGCGCGTGGCCTGCGGCGGCGCGCCGGTGCAGGTCTCGTCGCATCCCGGTGGCTGGTACTACCAGCCGACCGTGCTCGATGACCTGCCGTCTGACGACCCGGTTGTGCAAGAGGAGATCTTTGGCCCGGTGCTGGCGGTGCAGGTCGCCGACTCGCCGGAACACGCGCTGGCATTGGCCAATGGCACTGCGTTCGGGCTGGCGGCAGGCATCTATACCCGCAACATCACGCGTGCGCTGCAGATGGCGCGCGATATCGAAGCCGGGCAGGTCTACATTAACGAGTATTACGCCGGTGGTGTGGAAACCCCGTTTGGCGGCGTGAAGGCGTCCGGCTTTGGCCGCGAAAAAGGCTTGGAAGGGCTTTCGGCCTACCTGCGAACCAAGGCCATCACCGCGCGTATCTGAGGCGCCGACGCGCTCGGCCAGCAGCGCAAAACGCATTGCCACCGCCTCGCCAGCGAATAGGTTTTTTAGACGGCATGTTTACGTGCTGACCGGGACGGACTCACCCGCACTGGGTGGTACACCGGGGAGTTCTTTGGGGGGGTGTTGGCCTGGCCGGCCGCACATTGCGGCGGCACCCGGTGGTGCATGCGAGTGCCGATGATGTTGCCCAGTACCCCAAAAGGGCGCCAGCACCGCAGCCAGCCGGAACAGGCCAGGCTGCGCATACAGCCCGCCGCCAGTGAAAATCACAAGCCGTATCAACGAGGTGCCCATGATCAGCACGCCTAGCGTGGCGCGCAGCAGCGTGGCATCGTCGATGCGCCGCACAAGGTACATGGGGTAGATCAGTAAGCGCCCAGCGAACACATATTGAGCCTGTCCGAGGGCGAAGACATAGTGTGCACGATGAAGATCGTGGACACCATGTCGAAGGCTCTTGTTGCCAAGAGCCCGTTGCGCCGGGCGTACAGCGCGCAGTTCAAAGCCCAGGTAGTGCAGGAGTGCGGGCGTCGTGGGGCGTCCGTCGCTGGTGTTGCGTTGTCGCACGGGATCAACGCCAACATCGTGCACCGCTGGCTGCGCGAGCAAGGTGGTGGCGCACTGTTGGTGCAGCCATTGGCGCATTTCCTTCCGGTTACGCTGGACGCGCCACCCATACCCAGTGCGGACATTCGTGTCGAAGTGCGCCGAGGGATGAGCGCCATCGTCGTGAGCTGGCCGCTCGAAGGTGCCAGCTCCTGTGCGGCCTGGCTGCGCGATTGGCTCAAGTGATCCGCATCGACGTGGTATGGCTGGCCACAGACCCGATGGATATGCGCGCCGGCACCGACACCGCCTTGGCCCGGGTGGTTCGCGTCTTTGGTTCAGCGCGACCGCACACAGCCTACCTGTTTGCCAACCGGCGCGCCAACAGAATCAAGGCGTTGGTACATGACGGCATAGGCATCTGGCTGGTGGCACGCCGGCTCAATCAGGGCCGGTTTGTCTGGCCCAGCTCAGCGGCAACGCAACTCTCACTGAGCCGTCCTCAACTCGACGCGCTGGTGCTGGGCCTGCCCTGGCAACGCATCGGAGAAGCGGGCATGATCACGATAGTGTGATCATTCGCGCAGTTGCTGCGCCGATGCAATTGGGGGATATGCCAATGGCGCACATCGTCGTGCACCGGCACACTGCAGTTCCATGATGGATGCCGAGCAGCTGCACGACCTGGACGAATCGCAATTGCGCGATCTGGCCACGCAGCTGCTGCAGCGCATCGAGCGCGACTCGCGCGAGATCAATTGGCGCGACGCCAAGATTGAGAAGCTCACTTTCGAGATGGCGCAGCTCAAGCGCATCAAGTACGGCACCAAGAGCGAGCAGATGGATGCGGCGCAGAAGGCCCTGTTCGACGAAGGCGTGGACGCCGACCTGGCCGCCATCGAGGCCGAACTCGAAGAGTTGAAGGCAGCCACCAAGCCGGCTCCTGAAGGCGACAAACGCCCCAAGCGCGCGCCGCTGCCCGAGCACCTGCCGCGCGTGGAGCGCCACCATGAGCCCCAGAGCACCACCTGTGGCTGTGGTTGTGAGCTCAAGCGCATTGGCCAGGATGTCAGCGAGAAGTTGGACTACCAGCCCGGCCTGTTTACGGTGGAACGCCATATCCGTGGCAAATGGGCCTGTGCCAAGTGCCAGACCTTGGTGCAGGCCCCGGTTCCTGCCGAAGTCATCGATAAAGGGATTCCCACAGCCGGCCTGCTGGCGCATGTACTGGTTGCCAAGCATGCTGATCACTTGCCGCTGTACCGCCAGGAGGCCATCTTTGGCCGTGCAGGACTGGCGATCCCGCGCTCAACCATGGGCGCCTGGGTGGGGGTGTGCGGTGTTCGGCTGCAGCCACTGGTGGATGCGCTCAAGCGCCATGTGTTGGAGTGCCAGGTTGTGCATGCTGACGAGACGCCTGTGGCCATGCTGGCACCAGGCAGCGGCAAGACGCACCGGGCCTATCTGTGGGCGTACGCCGCCGGCATGTTCGAACCACTGCGCGCCGTTGTCTACGACTTCCAGGCCAGTCGAGCCGGCGAGCACGCGCGCAACTTCCTTGGTAACTGGAAGGGTAGTCTGGTCTGTGACGACTTCAGCGGCTACAAAGCCTGCTTTGCCACCGGTGCCGTGGTGGAGGTGGGCTGTATGGCCCACGCCCGGCGCAAGTTCTTTGATCTGCATGTGGCCAACAAGAGCACGATTGCCCAGACGGCGCTGGAATTCATCGGACAACTGTATGGAGTTGAGCGCGAAGCCAGAGATCGTCCACCAGATGAGCGGCTGCAATTGCGACGAAGTCGATCACAACCGATTGCAGATGCGTTTCACACCTGGTTATTGGGGCAGCGAGCCAAGATTACCGATGGCACAGCCACGGCCAAAGCCATCGACTACAGCCTCAAGCGCTGGGTGGCGCTCACCCGTTTCCTGAACGATCCGGCATTGCCCATCGACAACAACCACGATGAGCAGCAGATCCGACCATGGGCAATGGCTTGTTCATAGTGCCCCGCCTCGTTAAGTGATTGAAAACATTGATATCTGGTTCTCGGCATCGATGCGACACGGGCGATCTGTTCGCGCGGCGGCGGCGATGACCGTCTGATCCAGCAGATCGCCGGCCCGAATCTGATACGGCGCACGCGGCACGACTTGCTCGGCACGCAATAGTCCTTCCTTGATGAGGCGCCGAATGCGGTGGTTGTTGACGCCGAGTTTGGCGGCGGCCTCCGACATGGTCAACCACTCGCCATTCTTATGCGCCGAGCGGTACGCACGGATGTCGTTGGCCATGCGCACGGAGCTCACGCGATGCGCGGTCCACGTCTTGCCTTGACCTGTGGGAAGGCCCATGCGGTTGAGCGTCGCGGCGATGTGCTCGTCGGACCATTTGCCCGCCATGCTTCGCATGACGGCCAACGCTTCATCCGGCGTACGGCAGCCGTGCTCGCCTGTGCGTGGCTTGACGACCCTCACCTGCGAATGCTGTCCGCCGCGCCAGTGGATCGTCAGCACGACCTCTCGGACCGCATCATCGACATCGACGACGATGTCCTTGACGAGGGTGCGCAGCAGTTGCTGGCGCGCGCGCATCGTCACGCCCGGCGCACTCCACGCCGCGGCGAGATCTTCGGCGATGCCGGCAAAATCGGGCCTGGACGAGGACTGCGCCTGCTCGACCGGATTCAAGCGCTGCTCGCAGGCCAGCACGCGTTGCAGCGCGCCCTCCCAACTCTTCTCGAGCTGGGCCGCGATCAGTCGGTTGTCGGGATCGCATGCTGCATAGCGCCGCTCGGCCAGCTTGGCCTCATAGCCTGCCTGCTGCAATTCGAGCTCCACGATGCGCCGTTGATCGACCTGCACTTCCATGTGTCTCCGTTCGGCCTGCAGCGCAGCCTCGATGGCCATAGGCTCGACGGCGCGCAAGAGCTCCCGCGTGATCGCTTCATCGGGTCGGCGCCCGCCGAACGTGAAGCATCGAGGCTGTGCCAATTGCAGGTTGGGACGGTCACATCGATACACCGCTTGGGGCACCCCGCGCCCTGTGTATGCCACCACCAGGCGTCGTCCACATCGACCACAGCACAGCATTCCCGCGAGCAGCGCCCGGCCACCGCGACCGGACTTCGCACCATCCACTTTACCGTAGGCATTGACGGCAAGCTGCTTCTGATTGCGCTCGTACTCGGCCCAGTCGATGTAGGCCTCGTGATGCTTCTTGAGCATCACGTCCCACCGATCTAGCGGCTTACCGTGCTTGTAGGTCTTGCGAATCCGCCCGTCCACGAGGGCCGTGCGCTTCTCGCTCTTGCCGTACGCGTAGACGCCTGCATAGAAGGGATTCTTGAGTACCGAGATCACGTTGCGGTACCGGATCGGCGTCCAGTCGAAGTTCACCATCTTCTTGCCGTCCGATGGTCGAGGGAAGTGGACTCCGTCGGCGGCGAGGGACAGCATGACTTGGCGGCCGCTGCCGAGCTGGCGAAACCGCTCGAAGATCAACCGGATCGTCTCCTGAAGGCGCAGGTCCGGGTCCAAGCCCAGGCCGATCTCGCGATGCCAGATGTAGCCGATCGGCACACTGATGCGCAGCTCGCCGCGATGGGCTTTGGCGCGGGCTGCGTCGAACATCCTGGCCCTGAGGACACCCAGCTCGAACTCGCTGATGCTGCCCTTCATGCCCAGCAGCAGCCGGTCGTTGGGCCGACATGGGTCGTACACGCCGTCCAGATCGATGACCCGTGCCTCGACCAGACCGCACAGTTCCAGCAGGTGGTGCCAGTCGCGTCCGTTGCGAGCAAGCCGCGACGCGTCAAAGCACAGGACGGCGCCGACTTCGCCGGCGCACAACCACGCCACGAGGCGATCGAAGCCCGGGCGAGCCACCATGCCGCTGGCCGACCGGCCCAGGTCATCGTCGATGACCTCCACCTGCGTGAAACCGCGGCGGCGAGCTTCCGCCACGAGGTCGTACTGCCGGCGCTTGCTCTCCAGGTTGTTCTGGACCTGCGTCTGTGTGGACTGACGCACATAGACGACCGCCTTGCGCCGAAGGACTTCTGCCGGCAACTGTTCAGCGTTCGTCATGGTCACTCCCCGCGGCCGGAACGCCGGCTGCTTGCAACAGGAGGAGCGCCAGCTTCATGACCACCCTGTTGCGTTCGCTCGGGTCCAGGTCTTGAAGCATCGGGGACTCGAACGCGATGCTCAGTTGACGTTGGGCTGGTGTCGTTGGCGGTGCCGACCTCGTCGGCAGCCGATAAGGTCTGGGCAGATGGGTCATGGTGCGCCTCGCAGGTGTGAAAAACACCTGCGAAGCTTCGCCGAAGTCCTTGCTGAGACAGCACCAAATGCAGGTCTGCGAGCGCCTCCACCGACGCTCGCGGGGTGCCCAGTTCCATGTGTGCGCATGCAACGGCATCCAGCATCCAGGCGGCGACGACGATCACAACGCCTGGTGCGAACTCGACATGAACGACATTGCCGGTGGCGCGCTGCTCGCTGTACTGGCGCTTGACGCGACGACCATACAGCGGGTGCCAGCGGTAGAAAACCTCAACTTCTTGCCCGACATGGGCAGAATGACCCGGAGATTGCGAGCGGGCGCAAGAACTGGCTGTTTGCCGGAACGCTGATGGCGGGGCAACGCGCCGCTGCCATCACCAGCCTGATCCAGTCGGCCAAGCTCAACGGGCACGATCCGTACGCCTACCTCAAGGACGTGCTGAGCAGGCTGCCGACTCACAAGGCGCGCGACATCGACCAGTTGCTGCCGCATCTGTGGCAGCCCGCAGGCTGAGAACGAACTTGCCGGGCGGCGTCAATGGTGTGTTCACTGGGCGCTTACGTAGATCACCCCTCCGGTGCCAAACGACGCGGTGAAGGTGCAACCCGCCAGACTGGCGGGCACTGAACAGCGCGGCGACACCGGCCTGGGGTCGAGTTTGCCGAACAGGCTCCACAATGCAGGCGCAGCAGCGCATTACAGGGTCTCGGTGTGCCCGTCCACGACAATGTCCTGACCCGAGATACGGAGCCCAGCGCTGGAGGTCAGGAACAGGATGGTCTGAGCAATGTCCTCTGGCGTCACGAAGGCGCGCAGCGAAACTGCGTCGGTGTAACCTTGGCGCACCGTCGCGGCCGTCAGGCCGGTGGCGCCAGCTTCGGCGGCGATCACACGGTCGATGCGATCACCACTGACCGAGCCCGGGCAGATGCAGTTCACGCGCACGCCGTGGGGCCCCAGTTCCTGGGCGAGCGTGCGGGTGAAGCCGCGGATGGCCCATTTGGCCGACGTGTAGGGTGCGCGGCGCGGAAAGCCGAACAGGCCGCCCGTGGAGGACATGTTGATGATCGACCCGCTGCCCTGGCGGCGCATCAGCGGCGCGGCCGCGCGCGCACACAGGAAACTGCCGTCCAGGTTGACCGCGAGGCAGCGGCGCCAGTCGTCCAGGGAGATATCTTCCACCGCTGCGGTGGGCCCGGCGACGCCGGCGTTGTTGATCAGGATGTCCAGGCAGCCCAGCTGCCCGAGTGCAGCCGCAAACAGGGCCAACACCTGTGACTCTTCGGACACATCACACACGGCGCCTTGCAGACGCGGCTCCCGGGCCAGGGTGTCGGCCAACTGTGCCGCGTCCGCGTCGCAGATGAACACCTGTGCGCCTGCGTCCAGCAGCGCCAGGGCCGTCACCAACCCGATGCCACTCGCTGCGGCAGTGACCAGCGCACGCTGGCCGACATGGGTCAGCGCGCGCGGCAGGGCCGGGGTGGCGGCGCGCGCGCTCACAGCGTCAGGATCGTGCAGCCGGTGGTGCGCCGAGCCTCCAGGTCACGGTGGGCCTGCTGAACCTGCTCCATCGGATAGCGCTGGTCGATGCGGATCTTGACCTGCCCGCTGCTGACCACGGCGAACAGTTCGTCGGCCATGGCCTGGGTGCTGTCGCGGCTGGCGATGTGGGTGAACAGCGTCTGGCGCGTGACGTAGATCGAGCCCTTGGCGCCCAGGATGCCGGGCGCAAATGGCGGCACCGCGCCCGAGGCGTTGCCGAAGCTGGCCATCAGGCCGAAGGGCGACAGGCAGTTGAGCGACTTGTCCCAGGTGTCCTTGCCCACCGAGTCGTACACCACCTTCACGCCCTTGCCCTGGGTGATCTCCTTGACCCGGGCTTCGAAGTCCTCGGTGGCGTAGTTGATGGTGTGGGCGGCGCCGAGCTCGCGCGCTAGCGCGCATTTGGCGTCGCTGCCTGCCGTGCCGATCAGCTGGTAGCCCAGCGCCCGGGCCCACTGGCAGGCGATCAGGCCGACGCCGCCGGCTGCGGCATGAAACAGGATGTGGTCGCCAGACTGCAGGCCACCCTGTGGCAAGGTACGCTTCAGCAGGTACTGCGCCGTCAGACCCTTGAGCATCATGGCCGCGCCGGTGTCGAAGTCGATCGCGTCGGGCAGCTTGCACACGCATTTGGCGGGCATCACGCGCTCCTCGCAGTAGCTGCCCGGCGGCTGGCTGGCATAGGCGGCACGATCACCCACCTTCAGGTGCGTCACGCCGGTGCCCACCGCCTCGACGATGCCCGAGGCTTCCATGCCCAGTTGCAGGGGCATGGGCAACTGGTACAGCCCGTCACGCTGGTAGACGTCGATGTAGTTCAGGCCGACTGCCTTGTGGCGGATGCGGATCTCGCCCGGCCCGGGCTGGCCGACCGTGACGTCGACCACTTGCAGGACCTCGGGGCCGCCATTCTTCTCGATGCGTATCGCTTTGCTCATGGATTGCTTCCTTGGAAAATGAATCGTGATCAGGCCGGCCAGGCAGGCGGCCGCTTGTCGATAAAGGCCTGCACACCTTCGAGCGCGCTGCCGTCCATCATGTTGCAGGCCATGGTCTGCGCGGCGTCAGTGTAGGCGGCAGCCAGGCCCTGCTCCAGCTGGCGGTAGAACAGCGCCTTGCCCATGGCCACGGCCACGCGCGGCTTGGCCAGGATGCTGGCCGCCAAGCGTTCGACCTCGGCGTCAAGCTGCGCCGCGTCGACCACGCGATTGAGCAGACCGCGGGCCCTGGCTTCATCAGCGCTGATGAAGTCGCCTGTGACCAGCATCTCGAAGGCGTCCTTGCGGCCGACATTGCGCGACAGCGCGACGCTGGGTGTGGCGCAGAATAGGCCCAGATTGATGCCGCTCACCGAAAAGCGCGCGTCGGTGGCTGCCACCGCCAGGTCGCACTGGGCCACCAACTGGCAGCCGGCCGCCGTGGCCATGCCCTGCACCCGTGCGATCACCGGCACCGGCAACTGCTGGATCGCCAGCATCACCTCGCCGCAGCGGCCGAACAGGTCCTGGTAGTAGGCCAGCGAGGGCGCGCTGCGCATTTCCTTCAGGTCGTGCCCGGCGCAGAACGCGCGCCCCGCGGCGGCCAGCACGACCACGCGCACCCGCTCGTCGGTGGCGATGCGTTCAAGCTCTGCGCTCAGCGCCGCCAGCAGCGCCTCGGACAGCGCATTGAAGGCCGCAGGCCGGTTCAGGGTCAGGGTCTGCACGCCACGCGCATCGCAGTGGCTGAGCAGCACGGGGCTGTCGGGCCTGGTGGTCATGGCGTGATGGATGCGGGTTCGCGGGGCAGGTGGCGTTGCGGGCGGTTCACGCCCGGCCAGCGGCCGCCAGCGCCTGGTCGATGTCCCACAGGATATCGTCAATGTGCTCGATGCCGACCGACATGCGCACCATGTCGGGCAGCACACCGGCCTGCAATTGCTGCTCGGGCTCCAGCTGGCGGTGGGTGGTGGAGGCCGGGTGGATGATCAGGGTGCGGGTGTCGCCGATGTTGGCCAGGTGGCTCATCACCTGCGCCGATTCGATGAAGCGCACGCCGGCCGGGAGCCCGCCCTTGACGCCGAAGGCCAGCAGCCCCGAGGCGCCGGGCGCGCCGTCCACGCTGCGCATCTGCCTGCGCACCAGATCGTGCTGGGGATGGTCGGCCAGGCCGGGGTAGTTGACCCAGCCCACCCGCGGGTCATCGCGCAGGAATTGCGCGACCCGGCGTGCGTTGGCGCAATGCCGCTCCATGCGCACATGCAGGCTCTCCACGCCCTGCAGGATCTGCCAGGCGGCCATGGGCGAAAGGGCCGCACCGTAGACGCGCAGTACTTCCATGCGCGCGCGCATGGTGTAGGCGAAATCGCCGAAGGTCTCGAAGAACTTCACGCCGTGGTAGCCGGGGGATGGCTCGGTCATGCCGGGAAACTTGCCGTTGTCCCAGGGGAACTTGCCGCCCTCCACCAGCACGCCGGCCAGCGTGGTGCCATGGCCGCCCAGGTACTTGGTGGCCGAGTGCACCACGATGTCGGCGCCGAACCGGATCGGGTTGCACAGGAAGGGCGAAGGCACGGTGTTGTCGACGATCAGCGGCACGCCATGCGCGTGCGCCACCTCGGCCACGGCCGCGATGTCGAGCACGGTGAGGCTCGGGTTGCCCAGGCTCTCGGCAAACACCGCACGGGTCTCGGGGCGCATGGCGGCGGCAAAGGCCTCGGGCCGGGTGGCATCGACAAAGCTGGTCTCGATTCCGAAGCGCTTCAGGTTCACCGCCAGCATGGTCACGCTGCCGCCGTACAGCGCGCCCGCCGCCACCACATGGTCACCCTGCTGCAGGATGGTCATCAGCGCCATGGCCTCGGCCGCCATGCCGCTGGCCGAGGCCAGGCCGGCGCGACCGCCCTCCAGGGCCGCCACCCGCTCTTCGAGCGCGGCCACCGTGGGGTTGGACAGGCGCGAGTACACATTGCCGAAGGTCTGCAGGTTGAACAGGCTGGCTGCGTGGTCGGCGCTGTCGAACACGAAGCTGGTGGTCTGGTAGATCGGCAGCGCGCGCGCGCCGGTCTCGCGGTCGGGGATCTGCCCGGCGTGGATGGCCAGGGTCTCGCTCTGGAAGATGTGGTCTGCCATGGGGGCTTCCTCGCGAGGCTCAGACCGGCCGCCGGGCCGAGATCACGCGGGTGTTGACGCCGATCCAGTGCAGCCCGCCGAACAGGCGCGCATGCTCGATCTTGACGCAGCGGTCCATCACGGTCTGTAGGCCGTGTTTGCGTGCCAGGCGCTCGGCCTCGACGTTCTTCACCCCGATCTGCTGCCACAGGCATCGGGCGCCGATGCGCACGGCCGCCTGCGCGATCGGCAGCACGTCCTCGGTGCGGCGGAACACGTCGACCATGTCGACCGGGAACGGAATGTCGGCCAGTGCGGAATAGCAATGCTCGCCGAGGATCTCGGTGCCGCTGGCCGCATAGCGCGGGTTCACCGGCACGATGCGGTAGCCGTGCGACTGCATGTACTTGGCCGCGAAGAAGCTCGGCCGGTGCCACTCGGCTGAGAGCCCGACGACGGCCAGCGTGTGGCAATCCCGCAGGATGGCCCGGAGTTCGGTGATGGTGTCCATGTGGCTTGTCCTTGACGTGGATGCTATCGTGGATCGCCCATGCCGTGGCCCGCCTAGATCACGGATCGGATGGTGTGGCCATGCGCCAGCAACTGGTCGCGCATTCTCCGGATATGGGCGGGTCCCACCTCGCAGCAGCCGCCGATGATGGTGGCGCCCTTGGACACCCAGTCGTCCGTGTAGACCACGTACTCCTGAGGCCCGAGGTCGGTGCGGCTCTTCAATTGCTCGCGTGTCTTGCCGGGCAGGAAGGTGACCGGAATGGCCACGAAGCCGTTGGCGTAGCCTCCGGCGGGAGTGCCGGTTGCGACCAGTGCAGCCATCGCCTGGCTGATGCGCTCCGGAGGGCAGCAGTTGACGAGCACCGCGCCGACAGGCAGGCCCCGCAGGGCTTCGAAGGCATCGTGGATCGATTCGCCAGAGCGCAGGTTCGGCGCCTGGTCCTGCAGCGACCAGGACACCCAGACCGGCTTGCCGTGCGCGCAGGCCGCCTGAGCCGCCGCGCGCGCCTCCTGTGCGGTGGACATGGTCTCGCAGATGAACATGTCCACGTAGGGCGCCTGCAGGGCGGCCAGCCGGGCGTACTCTTCGAGGTTGACCGCGAAGTCCCGAACCAGGTCGGGCCGGTAGGTGCCGTTGAGCGGAGGCAGGCTGCCGGCGACCGCCACGCGGGCCTGGCCGGCCTGATCGCGTGCCCTGAGGGCCAGTTCACAGGCGGTCTGCTGCAGCAAGGGCACCTTGTCCGTCATGTCCACCATCTCCATGCGCGTATAGCTTGCCGAATACGTGTTGGTGGTGATGATCCGTGCGCCGGCCTCGATGTAGTCGCGGTGGACCGCCGTGACGAGATCGGGCTCGCTCAGCAGGTAGTCGGCAGACCACAGCCTGGGCGTTTTGTTGGCGGACCTGTTCAGCAGTTCCATCCCCATTCCGCCATCCAGCAGTATGACGTCGCTCATGTGGGTTCCTTCTCCTTGCTAATCATGGGTTCATGCGGGTGTTCGCGCATCGGCACAGCGTGCCGGGTCTTGATAGATGCATTGCGGCGTCACCGCCTGCATCGATGCCACGCCCAACTGGGCGAGGGCGGTCTCCGTCTCCCCCTGCAGGCACTTCAGCATGCGTTCGGCGCCCTCCGGGCCGACAGCCGCCATGGCGTAGAGGAAGGGTCGGCCCACCATCACGAAGTCGGCTCCCAGCGCCCTGGCCTTGACGATGTCCTCGCCGCACCGGATGCCGCTGTCGAAGAGCAGCGGGTAGGTGGCACCGACCGCCTGGCGGATGGCCGGCAGGACCGCAATCGGCGGCGGCGCGCTGTCGAGCTGCCGGCCCCCATGATTGGAGATGTTGATGGCGTCCACGCCCAGGCTTTTGAGCCTGAGCGCGTCTTCGGCGGACAGCACGCCCTTGACGATTAGCCTGCCACGCCAGCGCTCGCGCAGCGCCTGGAGGAACGTCCAGTCCGCGCCAGTGCGGGGGGCATTGCGGTCGTAGCCCTTGGCATTCGGGCCGGAGAAGTTGGCCATGCGTGGGGTCCCCGCAGCCAGGGTCCCGAGGGACCATCTGGGATGGGTCGCAAAGTCCAGGAAATGCCTGGGCGTCATGCGAAACGGTGTCAAGAAGCCATTGCGGATGTCACGTGGGCGCTTGCCGATGCGTGGCACGTCCACGGTCAGCATCAGCGTGTCGTAGCCCGCGCGGGCGGCCCGGCCCACCAGCGACAGCGCATCGTCCACGCCGCCGGTCACATAGAGTTGGAACCATGCGCGTTCCTCGCTGCGCAGCCAAAGCTCCTCCAGCGTGGTCGACGACGCGGTCGAGACGCCCAGGGGCAGGTTGTGCTTCCGGCACAGTGCCGCCAGGCTGTGGTCGGTGCCAGGCCAAGCCAGGTCACACATGCCCATGGGCGCGATGCCGAAGGGCAGGTCCCACGTACGGCCCATGAGCGTCGTCTTGAGCGTGATGGTCCGTACGTCGGCGAAACTGCGTGGCTGCAGAAGGATGCGGTCCAGCGCGGCGGTGTTGCGAGCCAGGCCGCGCTCCTCCCCGGCACCGCCGTCGATGAAGTCGTAGATCAGGCGAGGCAGGCGTTGCGCCGCGAGCGTACGCGCATCCGCCGTGCTGGGCAGCAGCGGACTTGGCCTGATGGGTCGGGTGGCGGAGGACGAATGGAACATGGGGGCCTGCCGGGAATTGCGTTGCTAGGCGGCCAGCCAGTGGCTGTCCTCGCGGACCTCGATCAGGGTGGGCCGGTCGGCCTGCAGCGCTGCGTGCAGCGCCTGTGCAAGGTGCTCCGCGCCGCCCGCCCGCACGGCGTGGCACCCCAGGGCGTCGGCCAGCTTGAGGAAGTCCGGACTCCTTGGTTCCACGCCCACGCGCGGGATGGCGCGCTGGTCCATCTGCTGTGCGATTTCCTGTAGCGCATCGTTGTTCCACACGATCACGGGCAGCGCAAGTCGCTCCTGCACCGCCGTGGCCAGATCGTTGATCGTGAACATCACCCCCCCGTCGCCGGCGACAGCGACCACCGGTCGTGCGGGTGCCCCGATGCGGGCACCGATGGCCATGGGCAGGGCCACGCCCAGCGCGCAGTAGGTGCCGGAGTAGATCCAGCACTGTTCCTGCTCCACCGGGAAGGCGAAGGCGCCGCTGTAAACCAGCTGTGACATGTCGCCCACCACCAGCGTGTCTGCCGGCAGCGCGCGGCGCAGCACCCGCCAGACCCGGCCATGGCGACGCTCCTGCAAGGTCATCGACGCCACGTTGCGCGTCCGGATGTGCTGGGCCCATGCAGCGCCTGCGGCGGGGCGGATGGCGGGCATACGCCCGGACAGTGCCCGCTCCAGCGCCGCCATGGCTGGTTTCGCGTCGGACTGGATGGCGACTGCGGCGCCGTACTGGGCGATCAGCTCTTTCGGGTCGATGTCAATGCGCACGATGGCGCCGTAGATGTCCAGGTGCGGCAGGAAATGGTCGCCTTCGGCCACCTGACAACCGACCAGCAGCACCACGTCGGCCTCGGCCAGCGCCTGCTGGCTGGGCTTTTGCAGAATGCTGCAGCCCAGCGAGAGCGGGTGCGACTCGGGCACGATGCCCTTGCCGGCATTGCTGGTCAGGACCACGGCGCCGAGCCGCTCGGCAATGCCGCGCGCGTGCGCTCCGGTACCGACGGCGCCGCCGCCGAGCAGCAGCAGCGGGCGCTGCGCACGGGCCAGCAGTTCCGCCGCCTCGTCGATGGCCGCCAGGTCGGGCTGCGGACGCGAAGGCGCGCGGCGAACCGTCCAGCCACGGCCCGCGCCCTGGGGCGCCATGTCCCAGGGCAGCGACAGGTGCACCGGTCGCGGCCGGGTTCCGCGGAACACAGCGAACGCCCGTGCCACCAGTTCGGGCAGCTCGTCGGGGCGCTGCACCATGGCGCTGAAGGCGGTGAAGCCCGCCGTCACGGCGCGCTGGTCATCGAGCTCGTGCACCGTGCCCCAGCCCTTGCCGAGGCTGGCTGCGAAGCCGGCGCCGGACAGCACCAGCATGGGTTGCGAATCGCAGTAGGCCTGGGCAATGCCGGTGGCGGCATTGGTCACGCCGGGGCCGGTGACGATGGTGCATACGCCAGGCTTGCCGGTGGCGCGCGCATAGCCGTCTGCCATCAGGCTGGCGCCTTGCTCGTTGCGGCACTGGACATGGCGCATGCCCGCGCTCGCGATGCCGCGGTAGAGCTCCAGGGTCTGGGTGCCGGGCATGCCGAACACGGTGTCGACGCCGTAGTCGGCCAGCAACTGCATCAGGGCTTCGCCGCAGCGCAACGGATCGGTGGTGGTTGAATTCATGCTGGCACGATGCTCCCGTGGTCAGGTGCTGGACATAGGTTCATGGTTTCGCGCGCCGTGGACATCCCCCGGTGCCGGCTTGCACCGGCTTCACGCCATGGCAACGAGTTCTCTGGCATCGATGCCGAGCCGCTGGCCCAGCGCCTGCAGCGAGGCCAGGGTGGCCGGAGGCACGGGGATGCCAGTACGCAAGCGCTCCAGACGCAGCGCAGCTTCGCGCTCGCCCGGAATCTCGACCCGCTCGAAACCGGGGGCCGGCGGGCAGGCGCGCAATTCCCCCAGGCATTCCTCGGCAGCGCTGCGGTACGCGGCGGGGGCACGGTAGCGCGCCAGGTCGACCGCAATGCAGATCCAGTTCATGCCATCCATGGCCTGGCCCAGAATGGCCTCGCCCAGCAGTTCGGCCACCAGCGCCATCCCGTAGCCCTTTGGGCCAGCCATGGGCAGGATGGCCCCACCGTTGAAGTAGTCGTCCGGGTTGGTGGTGGGATGGCCGGCCGCATCGATGCACAGGCCTTCGGCCAGCGGCCGACCGGCCATCTTGGCGGCGTAGATCTTGCCGCCTGCGGCCATGCCGGTGGCGAAATCGATCACCACGGGGCCGTGCGAACCGCCCGGGATGCCAAAGGCGTAAGGGTTGGTCGGCAGCACGGCGCGCGAGCCGCCGTAGGGTGCCACCTGGCGCCAGTCCTTGCGCGAGCCACCGCCGAACATAATGGTCAGGCAGCCGGCCTCCGCGCCGCGCTGCACGAAGGCGCCGATGCGGCCGGTGTGGTCGACATTGGCGATGCCCACCGCCGCCATGCCGCGCGCACGCGCCTCGTCAATCAGGGCGTCGGTCGCCAGTCGGAAGGCCGGCATGCCCAGGTTGTTGCCGCCGTCCACCAGCAGGCCGCCACCCTCGGCCTTGTTCAGCGCAGGCACTGCGCCGGCGTCGAACTTGCCGGCGGCGGCGCGCTCCGCGTACCAGTCGAGCCGGAACACGCCGTGCGAGTACACCCCGCACAGGTCGGCTTCGACCAGGTGCTCGGCGATCTCGGCAGCGATGGCGGGAGAGCTCCCGAGCGCCTGCATGATGCCGGTGCCAAAGCGGGTCAGGGCTTCGGCGGGGATGCGGGGGTCGGTGTCAATCATGGGGGCTTGCTCCGGGCCGGATGAACGCCAGTTGTTCGCGGGGGATATGGCAGCGGATACCGTGGCCCTCGGGCGTGGTCTGCCAGGGCGGGGCCGTGGTGGCGCAGAGGTCACCGATGCGCCGCGGGCATCGACGCTGGAACGGACAGCCGGTGGCCGGCGGGCCGAGCTCCAGCACATCGTCGGTCAGGAGCGCAGGGGCGTGGTCCGGGTCCGGCTCGAGCACAGCGCCGAGCAGCACCTCGGTATAGGGGTGTGACGGGCTGGCGTAGACGGCCTGGGTGGGGCCGATCTCGCACAGACGCCCCTGGTAGAGCACGGCCACGCGGTTGGCCAGTGCACGGACGACAGCCAGGTCGTGGGAGACAAACAGGTAGGTGGTGCCGCGGTCGCGCTGCAGCTCGCTGAGCAGTTCCAGCACCGCCGCCTGCACCGAGACGTCCAGCGCCGAGGTGACCTCGTCGCACAGCACGATGTCCGGATCGGCGGCGAAGGCGCGCGCGATGGCCACGCGCTGCTTCTCGCCGCCCGACATCTGGCTGGGCAGGCGGTCCAGGTAGTGGCTGCCCAGCCGCACCCGTTCCAGCAGTTCCACGCTGCGCCGCTGCAGGGCCTCGCCCTGCAGGCCGAAGTAGAGTTGCAGCGGCTGCGCCAGGATCTGCGCCACGGTGTGGCGCGGGTTGAGGCTGTCGTCCGGGTTCTGGAATACCAGCTGGATGCGGCGCAGGTGGTCCGGTGGGCGATGGTCCACGTCCGGCTCCAGCGCGTCACCGGTGCCAAATGTGATTGCGCCCGCGGTGGGCGCCAGCAGGCCTGCCACCGTCTTGAGGATGGTGGACTTGCCGCTGCCCGACTCGCCTACCAGGCCGATGGTTTCGCCCTGGCCCACGTGCAGCGCAAACCGGTCCACGGTGTTGGGGGTGGTGGGTCGGCGGCCCAGCAGCTGGGCGAACAGCGAAGGCCGGGTGTAGGTGATCGAGAGGTCATCGAGCACCAGGGCGGGTGGCCGGGCTTCGCGCACGAGGGGCGCTGCGGTCGGCGGGATGCCAGCTGCCTGCGGTGGGCGGATCCGGTCATGGAAGTGGCAGCGCGTGGTCTCGCCACCGGGCAATGCCACCAGCCCGGGGCGTTCGCTGCGGCATCGCTCTTCGGCCATGCCGCAGCGATCCACGAACGAGCACCCTGCGCCGGCGCCACCCGGTGCAGGCGGTCGGCCCGCCAGCGCGGCGGGAAGACGCGGATCGCTGATGCGGGGGATGGAGGCGAGCAGCCCGCGCGCGTACGGATGCATGGGCTCGCCCAGCACCTTGCGGGTGCTGCCCTGCAACACCACCTCGCCGGCGTAGAGCACCACCACGCGATCGCACACTCGGGCAATGGCGCCCAAGTCGTGGCTCACGTACACCATCGCAGTGCCGGTCTGCCGGTTGAGCTCGCGCAGCAGTTCGAGGATGTGGGCCTGCGTGGTTACATCGAGCCCGGTGGTGGGCTCGTCGAGCAGCAGCGCGTCGGGCTCGCCGGCCAGCGCCATGGCGATGGCCACGCGCTGCTGCTGCCCACCGGAGAGTTCGTGGGGATAGCGCTGCAGGATCGCCTCGGGCTGAGGCAGACGCACCTGCGTCATCAGTTCGACCACGCGCCGGGCGTAGTCATCGGCCGGCAGACGGCTGTGCAACTGGAGCGCTTCGGTCATCTGCGCGCCGATGCGCAGCGTGGGTGTCAGCGACTGCCCGGAGTTCTGCGGAATCAGCGCGATCTTGCCGCCGCGCAACTGTTCCAGCGCCGCATGGGGCAGGGCGAACATGTCGTGGCTGCGGAAATGCACAGTGCCACCCATGACCTTAAGCCCGGTCTTGAGATAGCCCATTGCCGCCAGCGCCAGCGTGCTCTTGCCCGACCCGCTCTCACCCACCAGACCGACGCTCTCACCGCGGCGCACCGTTAGGTCGATGTTGCGCAGCACCGGCAGCATAGCGCCACTGCGACCGGAAAAGCCGACCGTGAGGTCCCGCACAAGAATCAAGTCTTCCTGGTCCATGTCAGATCGGTGCCTTCTGGGCGCGGTCCACGCCCAGCGCCTTGGCCAAGGCGTCGGCCGTCAGGTTGATACCGATGATGAGCGAACTCAGCGCAGCGATGGGGTACAGGCCGGCCCAGGGCGCAATGGGCAGGTAGGTGCGGGAGTCGGCGATCATCAGGCCCCAGTCCGGTGTAGGGGGGGAGACGCCGAAGCCGAGGAAGGACAGCGAGCTGAAGGCCAGCAGCATCCAGGACCAACGCATCGCGCCTTCGACCATCAGCGCGTCCAGCACGTTGGGGAAAAGTTCCGTGGCGATGATGCTGAGGCGCCGGTGGCCGCGCGCACGCGCGGCCAGCACGTAGTCGCGCGCCACAACGTTGTGCGCTGCAGCGCGCGCGATCCGGATCACCGGGATGCCGTAGAACACGGCCAGCGTGGGGATCAGCACGCCGATGCCGGTGCCGAAGGTGACGATGAGCAGCAGCATCTTCAGGATCCACGGCAGCGCCAGGAAGGCGTCCACCACGCGCATCAGTACATCGTCCAGGCGCCCGCCGACCAGGCCGAGGTAGATGCCGACGAAACCACCCCATACCACGGCCAGCGGTGTGGCCAGCAGGGTGACCAGGATTGCCTCACGGCCGCCCAGAAGGGTGCGGGTGAGTACGTCGCGCCCCAGCGGGTCGGTGCCGAACCAGTGCGCGGCGTCGGGCGGGGCGAGCATCAGTGTCGCGCTCTGCGCCTTGAAATCGTAAGGAACCAGCCATGGGCTGGCGATGGCGATCAGCAGGTGCAACAGGACCAGGGCCATGCCGATGGCGCCGGACGGCCGCCTGAGCATGTCGCGCAGGGTGACGACCAGACGTCGCCGGCGCGTGGGGCGCTGGGGGTGTGGGAGTGACGCGGTGGAGCTCATGCCCGTTTGGCCATCGCCGTGCGCAGGCGCGGATTGGCCAGCAGCGTGAGCAGATCGGCGCTCAGGTTGACCACCACGTAGACCGAGGCCACGATGAGCGCGATGGCCTGCACCAGGCCCAGGTCCCGGTCGGAGATGGCGCTGATCATCAGCCTGCCCAGCCCGGGGTAGTTGAAGACAGTCTCGATCACCACCACGCCGCCGAGGAGCCAGGCCACAGTCAGCGCCACCACGTTGATAGCCGGCAACAACGCGTTGGGCAGCACATGGCGCAGCACCATGCGCCGGTAGGGCACACCTTTAAGGGTTGCCATGCGCACGTAGTCGCTGTCGAGCACCTCGATCATGCTTGAGCGCACCGTGCGCAGGATGTGGGCGGTCATGACCATCGAGAGCACCGCCACCGGCAGCACGATGCCAGGGAAGAAATCCCCCAGCGGTGCGTTGGCTGAGGTGAGGATGATGCCCGGCAGCCAGCCCAGCCAGCCGCTGAACACGAGGATCAGGATGGTGGCGGACACGAACTCGGGGATCGTCATGGCCGAGATGGCCAGGGCCGAGAGCACCAGGTCCAGCATGCGGTCCCGGCGCAGCGCGGCCAGGATTCCAGCCACAAAGGCGATGGGCAGGCCGACGGCGAGGGCGCTGATGCCCAGCAGCATCGAATTGCGGAAGCGGTCCGACACCAGTTCGCTGATGCGCTTCTGGCCGTGTGCCGACATTCCGAAATTCCCCCGCACGGCGGCCCAGGCCCAGCTGGCATAGCGGGTGACGGCTGGGCGCTCCAGCCCGAGTTCCTTGCGGCAGTTGGCCAGACGCTGGCCCTGGGCATCCTGCTGCAGCAAGGCGGTACAGGCATCGCCTGGGAGGGCCTCGACGGCGAAGAAGATGATCAGCGAGACCAGCCCGACCGTGATCGCGCCCAGCATCAGGCGACGCAGGATCATTGTCAACATGCAAGCGCCCTGTCGGTAGGTGGCCGCCGCCCGAACCTCATGGCAGCAGGATGGGCTGGCGCGGCCGGCACAGGTCCGGCCTGCGTCAGGATGTTCAGTCGACCGTCACGCGGTTCCAGCGGATGGTGAAGTTCTCCACTGCGTCGAGGTTCTTGACCCGGGAAGTCATGCCCATGGTGAGGTTGGCGCTGAATGCCACCAGGGTTCCGCTGTTCTCCCACAGGTATTCCTGCGCCTGCTGGTACTTGGCGCGCCGCTTGTCGAAGTTGAGCTCCTTGCGGGCATCGTCAAGCATGGCGTCGAACTTGGCATCCTTGAAGAAACTCTCGTTCCAGGTGGCGCCGCCGCGGTAGATCTCGTTCAGTGCGGCGTCGGCCGGGCGCTGGTTCCAGCGGGTCATAGAGACGGGGCGCTTCATCCAGATCTCGTTGAAGTAGCCGTCCGACGGCACCTGCGCGATCTTGACGCGGATGCCGGCCGCAGCCACCTGCTGCTGGAACACCTCGGCCATCGCGGGCCACACGGCCTCGACCGTGGCGACGGGCAGTTCGATGTCGATGCCGTTCGGATAACCGGCCTCCGCCAGCAGGGCCTTGGCCTTGGCAATGTCCTGGGTGCAGGTGCCATTCCAGCGGTACATGTCGGTCGGGCCGACCGGGGTGTCGCAGGCCACGGTGCCGAGCCCGCCGGCAGCAAGCTCGATCAAGGCCTTGCGGTCCACAGCCAGCCGGACAGCCTTGCGCACGCGCGGGTCGTCAAAGGGCTTGGTGTCGGTGCGCAGCACGATGCCACGCCAGTTGCCGGTCGGGATCTGCTGGAAGGTGAAGCCGCCAGCGCGCTCGAGCAGCGTCTTTTGCTGCGGCGTCAGGCTGTTGGGAGACAGGTCGATCTGCTTGCCCATCAAGGCCTGGAAACGGGCCTGGGCGTCCGGGATACCGACAAGTTCAACCTTGGCGACGCCCGGCGGACCTTCGAAGTAGTTCATATTGGCCACCAGCACCGTGGTGCCCTGGGCATCGAACTTCTCCAGCTTGAATGGACCGGTGCCAATGCCGGTGGTCTTGATGGTGTCGCCCGAGCCATCCGGGATCATCATCAGCCGGTAGTCGGTGAAGACCAGTGGTAGGTCGGCATACGGTGCGCCGAGGGTGAACTTGACGGTCTTGGCATCCACTGCCTCGATCTTGTCGATCATTTTGATCGATGCACGGGCCGGGGAATCCAGCTTCGGGTCCTGAACGCGCTTGAGCGAGTAGACGACATCGGCGGCCGTGAAGGGCTTGCCGTTGTGGAAGGTCACGCCCTCGCGCAGCTTGAAAGTCCATTCGGTGGCGGTGGCGTTGGCCGACCAGCTCAGCGCCAGATCGGGCGCAAGCTTGCCGTCCACTCCGGGACGCACCAGCCGGTTCATGATCTTCTCGGTCACGTGGTAGACGCGGCTCTTGGAGATCGGGTCCACATCCGAAGCATTGCCAAAGCCGACTTCATGGGATTGGCGCAAGGTGCCCTTGGGTTGGGCGAGCGCCAGGGAGGCTCCCAACACTGCGGCTATGGTCAAAACACCTGCAAACTTGTTCATACGCGGTCTCCTGGAGGATTCATGAAGAACGTTTCCTTATCGGTCAGGCCAACGGTCAGGCCGGCCCACCACTCTGGGGTGGTGATAAGAGTATGCATGTCCTTCCAATCGGCAACAAACGACATTTGCGGCGGCTATACATAAAGAAATATTTATTTGTCAGCTGGGCTGCCGGGCGTTCGTGAAGCGCCGGACCCGGGCCGTCGTCATGGCAATCCCTGGGGGACGCCGGGCAGGTGCGCGCGCATCCAGCGCACCGTGGCACCCAGGTAGTCGGGTGGCTGGCTTGCGCCGGGAAAATTCGGGCCGTGGCCACCTCCCGGAATGCGCAGCAGTTCGACCGGGACTTGGCAGGCCTGCAAGGCTGCATGCATCGATTCGGACTGCCCAAAGGGGACCAAGTCGTCCGCATCCCCATGGATCAGCAGCATGGGCGATGCCGACGAGTCCACATGGTGCAGCGGGGAGGCGCTGCGATACGCGGAATGCTCGGTGGCGTAGGCCCCCGCCGCCTCGCCGCGGGCCAGCATGCCCAGGAAACTGGCCGCCACCGCCCCGCCGGTGCCGTTTGCGAAGCGGGTGAGGTCCACCGGGGGAGCGCGTGCCACGACGCACTGCACGCGCGCGCTGTCGCGGTTCACCGGGTCCGGATCTTGCGGATCACCCTGCCCGGGCAGGGTGCCCAGCAGGCAGGCCAGATGGCCGCCTGACGACCCGCCGCAGGCTCCGACACGATCAGGGCTGATTCCGAAGCGCGGCGCGTGGTGGCGAATGAAACGTATGGCCCGCTGAGCATCCTCCGGTGCGCCGGGAAAGCGAAAGCGCGGCGCGGCGCGGTGATTGATTGCGAACACGGTGTAGCCCGCCTCGCACAGGGTGTCGATGTACGGTCGCCCCAGCGGCGTATCTTTGAGTGGCTGCGCGTCGTAGCCTAGCGGAGCATGCCAGCCACTGCCATGGATGCAGACGACCCCATACCCATTGCCGTGGGACGGATGGTGGACATCCATCAGCAGGGCCAGGCCGGAGTGCATGCCATAGACCAGGTCGGCCTGTAACCGGCGCACCGCCGCGTGTTGCTCAGTCATCCGATGAGTCCGCCATCATCCGACCCTACCACGGCGATCGGGAGCGGATGGAGTGCGTGGTCGACCAGCAGCATGCTTGGGTCGCAAGTATGGCACCTGAAGCCCGACACGGACAAACCACTTATTCGTTGGCATGGCAATAGAAGGTTTGATCCATGGACCCGTTGACCGCCTTACCATGTTGTCTTTGCCTGTGTCGCCGGCCTCGTCGGTGTGAGCCACCCCATGACAATGCTTCCCAGACTGTTTGCCGTCGGTGGCGGTGGCTTCACCCACGAAGCCGACCCCGCCATGGAGGACTTCCTGTTGGCACAGCTGCCTGTGGCGCTTCCACACGTCGGCTTCGTTGGCACGGCGAGCCGGGACGACCCCGTGAAGATCGCCCGCTTTCACGCGCGCTTCGACGGACTGTGCGCCACGCATACCCACCTGCCGATGTCCGCCGATGCGGCGCATGCGCAGGCCTGGGTGGAGGGGCTGGACATGGTCTATGTGGGGGGCGGCAATACCTTGCACCTGGTGGCCCATTGGCGCAGCCAGGGGATCGACCAGGTCATGCTGGATGCGGCGCGGCGCGGCGTGCTGATGGCCGGTGTGAGCGCCGGTGCGAATGTCTGGTTTGCGCAGGCCCTGTCGGATTCCGGGGGGCGGGGCCTGGAGCCTGCGGTCGGCATCGGGCTCATGGCCGGCAGTTGCTGTCCACACTATTCCAGCGAGCCGCAGCGCCAGCCTGCCTTCATGGCTTGCGTGGCCCAGGGCCAATTGGCGGACGGCATTGCCATCGACGATGGCGCGGCAGTCCTGATCGATGAGGCTGGCAGCGCAAGGGTCTTTGCGGCGCGTGCCGGTGCCGGGGCGTTGCGCGTGTGCCGCCTGGGCGATGCGGCCGTTTGCAAGCCCGTCGCGCGCGCGCTCAAGCCATAGCGGCCGATTCAGACTCGATCCAATTGCACACTGCCTGCACTTCCGGCAGGACACGGGCGCCCGGCCGGTGGATCAGATGGTAGGCACGCGCAGGATGCAGTACGGTGTCGAACGGACAGACAAGGCGTCCCGCCTCGACTTCGTTGCTCAGAAACGGAAAGGTGCCCATGATCACACCGTGGCCATCCAGCGCTGCTTGCAGCACCAGGTTCGAGTCCCGCATCGTGGTTTCCTGGGGGCTCTTGAGGTCACTCAGCCCCACCAGCCGAGACCAGGCGTTCCACTCCTCGCGGTCCCACTGGTGGATGATGGGAAAGCGTGCCAGTTCCGCAGGGCGCCGCAGGCCGCCGCGCTCCTTCATCAATGCCGGGCTGAGCGTGGGGAGGTAGTACACATCGAACAGCCTTTTGCACTCCAGGCCCGACCACTCCCCCGTCCCCCAGTCGACCCCGACCATGCTGATCAACTGCTCCGCACTCGTGATGCGCGGGCTGTTGTGCAACACGAGTTCGATGGTTGGGTGCAGGCGGTAAAAGCGGCTGAGTCGAGGAATCAGCCAGCGCGAGCCGAAGATCGGACCGATAGCTAAGGTAACGGTCTTGCGGTTGGTCGTGATGTGGGCGTCTACCTCCGCCCGGATGTCGTCAAAGGCCCGGCTCAGGACCCGTGACAGAGACCGGCCGGCATCGGTCAGCACCACGCGGCGGGTATGGCGTATGAACAGCGGGCAGCCCCAGTCCGATTCGAGCTGACGGATCTGGTTGCTCACGCTGGTGGGGGTGACCCGCAGCTCTTCGGCCGCCGCCTTGAAGCTGAGCAGGCGCGCGGCCGCTTCGAACGAGCGCAAAGCGGTGAGTGGCAGGCGGCTTCTGGAAGACATGGTGGGAGTGTAAGCAGGGACGCCGCATGGACTAAATAAAGTTTATTCATGGGCAAAAAATGATCGTTTGTCGATGGCTGGCAGGCCCCGCAGACTCCGTGGTTATCAGCAGGCCACCAAGTTGCCCCATTGATCACCCTACGAGGAGACACCGCGATGACCGAGCAAGCCATACGCAAACTGCGCGGCGGCAACCTGCTGGCGCGCGCGCTGCTGGAGAAAGGCGTCGAGCATGTGTTCACCCTGGCTGGCGGCTTTTGCAACCCTGCCCTGGAGGGTTTCATGGAGTGCGACATGCGGGTCATCAACTGCCCCCATGAGCAGGTGGCAGGTCATCTGGCCGATGCCCATACCCGCCTCACGCGCAAACCTGCGGTCTGCCTCGTCGGGCCGGAGGGGTTTGCCAACGCCGTGCCCGCCATGATGGAGGCTTGGGGCGAACGCTCGCCGGTGATCTTCGTCACCGGTTCGAGCACGCTCAAGCGCAAGGGCGCCGGTGGCTTCAAGGAAATCGACGATGTGGCCATCGCAGCGCCGCTGACCAAGCACAGCGTCGGCATCACGGACGGCACGCGCATCAGCGAGTGCGTGGACCGCGCCTGGAAGATCGCTACCAGCGGCTACCCCGGACCGGTGCACATCAGCCTCCCGGTCGACATCATGTTCTCGTCCTTCGACGAGGACGCTGGCCGGGAAGAACGCCCCTACGTGCGTACCGCGACGCCGCCGCCGCGGGCCTGGCCCGACCCCGGCGCGCTAAGCCCCATCCTCTCGCTGATCGCGCAGGCGAAGCGGCCAATAATCATCGGGGGCCACAGCGTATGGTGGTCGGGCAACGAGCGCAAGCTGGAAGCGACAGCCCGGGCCCTGCGCATTCCGGTGTTCAACATCCCCTACCACCAGAAGCTGTTGGGCGAGGAAAACGAAGCCTACATGGGCCTGGCCGACATCCACCAGTACCAGCCCTCGCGCCAGGCGCTGGAAGCCTGTGACGTGGTGGTGATGGTCGGAGGCCGTCTGGACAACCAGATGAACTTCGGCAACGCGCCGCTGTTTCCCGACACGCTGCAACTGGTGTGCGTGAACGGCTCCTTTGAGGAACTGGAGATGAACCGCTCGGCCGACCATGTGCTGCTGAGCGACCCCGGCGCGTTCTTCGATGCCCTGCTGGCCCTCAAGGCGCGTGGCGCCTGGTCCCTGGACCAGGGCTGGTTCGACACCAACCGCGCCTGGCGCGGCGAATGGGTCGCCAGGACACTGGCTGATCTGGCGCCCGACACCGAAGAGGCGGCGCGAACCGGCGGCAAGATCCACCCGCTGCAGCTCTCGCTTGATGTGCAGGCGGCCATGGGCGAGAACGACTGGCTGGTGTTCGACGGCGGCAATACACATTTCTGGTCCGAGATCGCGGTCAACCTGGCCGGATGGGGCGGCCAGAAGCTGGCCGGCATCCTGCACCCCGGGACCTTCAGCATGCTGGGCGTGGGCGTGTCGATGGCGGTGGCGGCCAAGAACACCCATCCAGATTCCACTGTGGTGCTGATCAGCGGCGACGGGGCCTTCCTGTCCGGTGGACTCTCCATCGAGGCGGCCTTCCAGGAGAACCTGCCCATCGTGGTGGTGATCGACAACAACGGCGGGCTTGATTGCATCTCGCAGCAGCAGGAGCGGCTGTTCGCCAATGGCAAGCACTTCGCCACCGACTTCCGCGACATCCCGTTCCACACCATGTTCCAGGGCATGGGTGGCCACGGCGAGCTGGTGGAGCGGCGCGAGCAACTCGGCCCGGCCATCCGGCGCGCCATTGCCAGCGGCAAGACCGCCTGCGTCAACGTCAAGGCCAAGGGCGTGATCAGCCCGATCGTGTTGGCCACCACCAGCAAGCGCGACAAGGCGTCGATCGAATAGGAGAGCCCACCATGGCCACACTCAGCACCCATACCCTGAATTCGGTGGAAGGCACCCATGCCGGCCAAGTCGGCATATCGCTGCTGCACGTCGCGCCCGACGGTGCACGCACGACCATATTCGACAAATGCTCCGACAGCGGCGGGCGCCTGTCGGAGCGTATCGACCCGGCACTGGTGGACCCGGCGGCGGACTACTAGCTGGTGTTCCAGACCGGCGCGTATTTCGCCGCGCGCGGTCTGCCGCTGCCGGGGCTGCGCATCCAGAAGGAGGTGGTGATCCGCTTCTGTATGCCCGACCCGCAAGCCGCCTACCACGTGCCGCTGGTGATGGCACCCAATGGCTACAGCGTGTGGTTGTCGAGTTGATCCGGCCGCCTGCCTGTTGCCCGAACCTGCATTCGCCCCCACTTCGACAAGGAGACAGTTCATGACAAGGACCCGTTCGCACATCGGCCGCGTGCTCGCCACACTGCTGCTGGCATGGACGGTGGCAGGTGGCGCCGCTGCGCAGGACGCCTATCCCAGCCGGCCGATCAAAATGGTCGTGGCACAACCGCCGGGCAACTCGGCCGACCTCGTCGCACGCATGATCAGCGAGCGACTGGGTCGCGCCGTCGGGCAGGCGGTGGTGGTGGAGAACAAACCCGGGGCCAGCGGCAGCATTGGCGTTGCGGCGATCGCTGCGGCGCCAGCCGATGGCTACACCATCGGCATCGGCGGGATCGGCCAGCTGGCGCTCAATCCGACGCTGTACTCCAGGCTGCCCTATGACGCGCAGACCGGTTTCACCACGATCGCCATCGTCTACCGCGGGCCGATGCTGTTCCTGGTCGACCCGGCGTCACCGATCACCAGCTTGAAGGACCTGGTGCAGCAATCGCAGGCGCAAGCCACGGGGCTGGATTTTGCCTCCGCTGGGGCTGGCTCGATCATGCACCTGATGGGTGAGCAGTTCGCCCGCAGCACCAGGGCGAAGATGACGCACGTGCCCAACCGCGGCACCGGCGCCGCCGCCACGCTGGTGCTGGGCAAACATGCATCGGTGCTGGTCGAGAACGTCACCGCCAGCATCTCCTTCGTGCGCTCCGGCCAGCTGCGGCCGCTGGCGATCACCAGCGCCCAGCGCCATCCGTCCCTCCCGAATGTGCCCAGCATCGTCGAGGCTGGCTTTCCGGGCCTGGTCACCGAAGGCTGGCTGGCGCTGGTGGGGCCGGCCGGCATGCCAGCGGCTATCCGCGACCGGCTCGCAGAAGAGGTCCGCAAGATCATCCTGCTGCCGGACTTCCAGTCCTGGGTCATCACCAGTGGCGGCCTGGCCGAGCCGCTGACGCCAGAACAATCCACCGCCTATGTGCGCGCCGAGGCCTCCCGCTGGGCTGAGGTGATTCGTGTCGTCGGCCTGAAGCTCGACTGAAGTCGATCCACCCGCATCAACAGGAGTTCCCATTGTCCACATCCGGCCTGAACATGTCGCGTCGCACCCGCCGAACCCCCTACACCGACCGCGTTGAGCAACACGGCGTGCGCGGCTTTTCCGTGGTCAACCACATGCTGCTGCCCAAGGCCTTCCAGCCCACGGTGGAAGAGGACTACTGGCACCTGCGCCAGCATGTTCAGCTGTGGGACGTGTCGTGCCAGCGGCAGGTGGAAATCAGGGGCCCGGATGCGGCGCGCCTGGTGCAGTGGATGACGCCGCGCGACTTGCGCAAGGCCCGGGTCGGCCAGTGCCTGTACGTCCCCCTGGTCGACGACAAGGGCGGCATGGTGAATGACCCGGTGCTGCTCAAACATGCCGAGGACCACTACTGGCTGTCGATTGCCGACTCCGACGTTCTGCTGTGGGCCAAGGGACTGGCCATCGGCGCGAAGTTGAACGTGTCCGTCGAAGAACCCGACGTGTCGCCGCTGTCGCTGCAAGGCCCGCGGGCGGAGGACGTGATGGCCAAGGTGTTCGGCGAGGCGGTGCGCGACATCCGCTTCTTCCACTTCGGCTTCGTCGACTTCATGGGCACGCGCCAGTTGGTGGAACGCGGTGGCTACTCGAAGCAGGGCGGCTTCGAGATCTACCTGAACGACGGCAGGCTCGGCTCCGCCTTGTGGGATCTCATGTGGGAAGCGGGCCGCGAATTCAACATGACGCCCGGGTGCCCGAACCTGATCGAGCGCATCGAAGGCGGCCTGCTGTCGTACGGAAACGAATTCACGCGCGCGAACAACCCGCTCGAAGCGGGCCTGGGCAAGTATTGCAGGCTCGACGGGTCGATCGACTTCATCGGCCGTGAGGCGCTGCAACAGGTAGCCCGCGAGGGCCATGCGCGCGAGATGCGCGGCGTGCTTTTCGACGGCGGCGTCTGCCCGCCCTGCGGCAAGCCGTGGCCGGTGATGGCTGGCGATGCTGATGGGCCGCAGATTGGACAGATCACATCGGCGGCCTGGTCGCCACGGCTCAAACGCAATGTCGGCCTGTCCCTGATCGAACGCGCCTTCTGGGAGCCGGGCCAGGCGGTCACGGTGTGCAGCGGGGATGGAGCGCAACGCCCTGGTGTGGTGTCCGGGCTGCCGTTTGCCTGACGCCGCTTCGGGGGGTGGCCGGGCAAGGACTCGGCATCGTCGCTTGCCGGCGCGGTATGCTTCTGTCACCACCGGCCACACTGGCACTGAAACTGGCCGTCGTGGCCGCACCGAGGTGACACCATGCTCTCTCCCATCGATGCCCTCATCGCCAAGGACGCCATCCGCGACGTGCTCATGCGCTACTCGCGCGGGGTCGACCGCGGCGACGCTGAATTGCTCAAGACCTGCTTCCACGCCGACTCGACCGATGACCACGGACACTGGAAGGGCAATGGCCACGACTTCGCGGATTTCATCGTGCAGTCGCTGCCCACGCGCGCCCACCATACGACCCATTCGGTGGCCAATGTGCTGATCGAACTCGATGCGCATGACGACGCACTGGCCCGCGCCGAGTCCTATGCCATCGCCTACCTGCGGCGCGCGGACGCCGACGGCGCCGAATGGCTGGACCTGTTCTCGGGCCGCTACATCGACCGCTTCGAGCGCCGCGACGGCCACTGGCGCATCGCCGACCGGGTGGTGGTGCACGACTGGTCGACCACAACGCGGCTCAACACGGAGGGCAGCTTCCACCTTCCGATGGCGGGGTTCACCCAGGGCTGCCGGGGGCGCTCGGACCTGGTGTACCAGCGGCGGGCCTAACTCTGGCCCGGGAGGGGCGCGCGGTCGCAGCATCCGGCCGACGGGGTCGATTGAATCTGGGATTGGCAGCAGGGCATTGGCTGGCTATTGTCATCGGTATATACTTTTGTCATGCAGGTCGAGTTCGATGCCGGGAAGGATGCGAGTAACCTGCGCAAACATGGGATCGGATTGGCGGATGCGGCGTATGTGTTTCTTGACCCGGATCGGCTGGATTTGCCGGACTATCGCAAGGATTACGGCGAAGAACGACGCATCGTTGTCGGCACCATCGGCCGCAGAGTGCTGGTCGTGGTCTACACCTGGCGGGTCGTTGTGGTGCGACTGATTTCAGCAAGGAGAGCCAATGAACGAGAGCAAAAGAGGTACCACGCGCTTCGCAATTGATGGGGCGGCCTTGAAGTCGGCCGAAGCCAAGGCACTGAACGAGCGCCTCGGGAAGTCAGACACCACGCCCATCGACTACACCGACGTTCCCGAGCTGTCGGCTGCATGGTTCCTGCAGGCCGCTCGCACGAAAAGCCTGGCGTCGCCGCCCGCCAAGAAGCCGATCAGCATCAAGCTCGACGAGGATGTGCTGGGCTTCTTCAAGAGCGAGGGTTCGCGCTACCAGACGCACATCAATGCCGTGCTGCGCGCTTACATGCACGCGCGGCAGATCGAGAAATCCAAGGCCTGAGCCGGCGGCGCGGGGTGGGCCGCGCAATTTCAGTCACGGGGTCAGGCCACATGAACTGGCCCCGGCCGGGCCCTGTGGCGCCAGTGCCGGACCGACGCCACTGGCGCCGAGTGGCCGTGTACCCCAGCGGAACTGTCGGACCCGAGCAGGGACCGACAAGAAGCGGCAGTAGAAGATGCCGCAGGGACTATGTCAGATGTGGCCAGGCCTGCTTGCGACGGCGCACCGCCCCGAGGCCGGCGAGCGTGATCCGACCAAGGCGATGGAGCCGGGTTCCGCAACGTCGGTTGGTGGATCTTTGAACACAACGGACGTGGTGATCGTCAGGTTGTAGCCGGTCGTGTGCCGTTCAGCAAAGAAGAAATAGAAACTGCGAATAGAAAAATCAAACGATGAGCGCAATGCAGTGAGCGGCAGCCGGCTGCGTGATGTCATTCCTTCAGTGTGGGACTGAGCGGCCGTGGTGCAAACATAAGTTCATTCAAGAACAGATCAATACACTATAAGCGTCACAGGCGCTGATCGACGAGGTCACCGCCTTCGCCACCCGGCCCGTTGCCGTTAACGCGCACGCCTGACAACCCGGTGACGTACTCGTTTGGGACGAACGCGCCACCCTGCACCGCGGCAAGCCCTGGCCCTACCACGAAGAGCGCACGTTGGCGAGCATCTGCATCTCGGCGCGGGATGTGGACGGGTTGGAGCAGGTGCGGCCGGAAGCTCGGTAACGGTTAATTTTCCTCGGGTTGCGTGCAGTCGGATACGGTGCGGCGCGGGGGATTCCGTGCTCTTTGCAGGTCACCGTGTCGTGGACCCGGTCTCCCAGCTCGCAGGGTTCGGCCGATAGCATTCACGCGCAACGTCGGAGATCGGGCATGGTCCCACGGTCGCGCGGACCCTCGTCTGTACATGGCGCTCAACGTTTGGCTTGCGCGAGCCACCGTCCGGCTCGCCCCAGACGATTTCGACCTCGGTACCCGGAGCGCTGATGCTCCCGTCGACCATCGCCAGCGAAATCCAGCGCCGAAAGTTTGAGGTGTAGATCGGGTAGCACGAGATGCCGACCATCTTGTCGTTCTGCAGCACCATGTCATAGGGCAATGTTGCATAGTGCGAAGCCGGTATGTCCATGAACTTCGCTCTGTCGCCGTGCTCGAACAGCGTCGCGAATATAGCGATTACGTCTTCGTTGTTCCATGACAGCGTGACCTTGCGACGGTGCGGCTGTTCCTTGAGCTTCAATAGTGCATCTCGCCCAATGAAATCATGGTCGAAGCTGAGGATATGGCCGTAGCCCAGGTCCCAAGGCGTCAGGTAATAGTCCTCTATGTTGGAGGATACGAAGCTTCCCCCCAGTGACGCGTTGGCTTCAAACCCGTCAGCGCTGAGCCATTGCCGGTACGGTTTCATCTTTTCGCCGGCATAGATTGCAGGAATCGGCGAGGGGATCCAACCCGACTCGTGCGCGACCGTCGAATAGGTCTTCGCACCACCCTGCAAAAGCCCGAACTCCTGGCCGGCCTCCAAGAGTGCCGCCTTGATTTCCTCGCCTTCATCCATCGGACCGAACAGTTCCAAGCCAGGCGCACCTGCCATTCCGTGACGTAGAGCCCGCACCTGCCGGCCGGCAATGCGGATCTCGCCCATGTTGAAGAACTTGATTTCAGGGATGTGCCCGCCATTTGCCTTTTCCAGGATCTTCCAGGCGTTGGGTCCCTGCACTTCGAACCGATAGCCCTTGCGCTTGCCGGCATTGACGAGGCTGCGATCGTCGCGGTCCACCTTGACATCGTAGCCCTCCGTCAATGCATGGAACTCCGCCCAGTTGCCCGCCGCAGGGCGATTGACGATATTGACCTTGTACTCTTCCAGGCCAAAAAGGATGGCGTCCCCAATCACGTAGCCGTCATGGTTGCACACCACCAATTGCTTGGCCTTGTCGCGGCCGAAGTTCTTGAACGAGTTGATACCGAGATCGCCTAGCAAGCGGTGTACGTCCGGACCTTCGATGTAGTGGTCCGTCATGTGGTAGGACTGGTCCATGAGGATGGCGGTCTTGCGCCAGGACTCCTGCTCATCGCGCCAGTTCGTGAATTCGCTCTTGATCGGAAACACATAGGGCCCGACCTGCGCGTTGCGCAGCATGTCGACCGGGTTGCCGAGCTGCTGGATCTTGTCCTCGAGTGAGCGGACGGGCATATGTGTTTACTCCTTTTGTTGTGGGAAAGATTCAGTACTGGTCTGGCGAACCGAGACGCCGCTGCGCCGACTCAACTCAGCGTGCGTCGGTGCGTAAGGAATTTTCGTATGACGTTGTGGCTTGGCCTAGCGAACGGCGTATTGAAGTCAGCATCGGTAGCACTTCTCAGTTGTCGGCGATGCGCGCATTATTCTCAGCCAGGTAAATTCCGGTGTTTCAATTCGATCCCATGAGCGATCCAAATTGCTTATCGATACGCGCGGGCTGTTGGGATAAATAAAACCGATGGGTAGCAACGAGATTGGCATTGGTCAACGCCCTGACGGGCAACTATCGTTTGTCGCTTCCACGCCATGCAAGTTCTCGCCAGCATCCTTGTCAACGGTCTCGCTTCAGCGATGATCCTGTACATCATCGCCATCGGCCTCTCACTCACAATGGGGTTGATGGGATTCGCGAACCTGGCCCATTGCGTCTTCGCCAGCGCCGGAGGGTATGCCGCGATCTGGGCCATGCAGCGACTCGGTCTGGATTTCTGGATCGCCCTGGGGTTCGCAACCGTTCTGGTGGCATTGCTGGCGGTGCCGATCGAGCGGCTGCTCTACGCGCGCCTGTACGGTGCAGCCGAGCTGGACCAGGTGCTTTTTACGATTGGACTGATTTTCATCGCCATGGCCACGGCCAAATTCCTGTTCGGGCCTTCGCCTTTGAACTTCACGATTCCGGAGAGCCTACGTGGGCAGGTGGAACTTGCCGGCGCATCCGGCATCCCGGCCTATCGCGTGGCGATCGTCGTGGCCGGATTTCTGTTGTTCGCCTCGCTCTGGCTGCTGGTTGAAAGGACTTCCATGGGAGCCCGGCTCCGGGCAACCGTGGATAACCGCCGCATTGCCGAAGCAGTCGGCATACGCACCGACCGGCTGTTCATGTTGACCTTCGGCGTGGGTAGCGGCTTGGCCGCCCTCGGCGGCGCTCTGGGCGCCGAGGTTCTGCCGATTCGGCCGAGTTACGCGGTGGACCAGTTGAACTACGTGTTGATTGTGGTATCTGTCGGCGGTCTGGGGACATTGCACGGCCCGCTTGTTGCGGCGCTGCTTCTCGGTGTGGGCGATACCGCGTGCAAGTACTTCCTGCCGGAGTTCGGCGCCTTCTTCATCTTCGCGGCCATGATCGCCCTGCTTCTGTGGCGGCCCGAGGGCCTGTTCAGTACCCGATGAATGCTGCCGCGCCCGGGCCACTCATGGCGCTGGCCACGCGCCATCGATGGCATTGGCTGGAGCTTGTGCCGTGGGTGTTGGCCATGACTGCCTTTTTCGTCTTTCCGAAGAACTTGCAATTGGGGACGCAGGTGCTGATCATGACCTTGTTTGCAATGTCGCTGGATCTGCTTCTGGGGTACGCGGGTGTAGTCACCCTGGGACATGCAGCCTTCTTCGGGATCGGCGCGTACTGCGCCGGCATCATGTCGGCCAGGTTCGGGTTGCATAACCCTTTGATAGGCCTCGCGGTATCGGGCGTTCTGGCCGCAGCGGCAGGCCTGGTTTGCGGCGCTGTAATCTTGCGAACCAAGGGATTGACGCTATTGATGCTGACCTTGGGCATCATGCTGATGCTTTCGGAAGGCGCCAATCGCGCCGCATGGCTGACCGGTGGCGCTGATGGACTACAAGGCGTCAGTGTCGGCAAGCTACTAGGCCTTTTCGCCTGGGATCTGCATGGCCGTACGAGCTATGTTTATTGTCTGGTTGTCTGCTTCTTGTGTTTCCTGTTGCTTCGCACACTCACACTGTCCCCGTTCGGGCGCTCACTCGTGGGTATTCGTGAGAACGCGCAACGCATGGACGCGATCGGGACGCCGGTGCGCATGCGCCTGGTGGTCGTCTATGGAATCGCTGCACTGCTGGCCGGAATTGCCGGAGCGCTCAACGCCCAGACTAACCAGTTCGTGGCACTCAACGTGTTGTCGTTCGAGTTGTCTGGCGCGGTGCTGATCATGCTGATTCTGGGTGGCACGGGCCGCCTTTATGGAGCATTCATCGGTGCGCCGGTCTACATGATTGCCGCGGACTGGTTCGCGCGTCTGGACCCCGTGTACTGGCTTTTCTGGCTTGGCACCATGCTGGTGGCGCTGGTGATGTTCGCACGCGGTGGCGTTTTGGGCCTTTGGGACCAGCTTGCGCAAACACGCGACTGGATGCGCCGGGGCTGATCATGCAAGCAACCCTCAAGACCATCGGTTTGTCCAAGCGCTTTGGCGCGTTGGATGCCGTCGCCGGCATCGACTTCGAGCTCCAGCCCGGGGCACGGCATGCGTTGATTGGTCCGAATGGGGCGGGTAAGACAACCTTTGTGAATCTGGTCAGTGGCCGCATCGCCCCTACTTCAGGACAGGTGTTGCTGGACGGCGAGGACGTTACCAGTCTCGGTCAGGCAAAGAGGGTGCGTCGAGGTCTGGTGCGCACATTCCAAATCAACACGCTGTGCGCCGGGCTCTCGGCACTGGAGAACGTGGCGCTGGCCATCAGCGAGCGCATCGGCGTCGGCTGGCACATGCTGCGCCCTGCTGGGGCGCATGCGTCGGTGCTGGCCGAGGCGCACGCCGCGTTGGCACAACTGGGAATCGCTTCCACTGCCAGTCGGCTGGTGCGTGAACTCGCGTACGGCGAGCGGCGACTGGTGGAAATCGCGCTGGCTCTGGCGCTCAAGCCCAAGGTCCTGTTGCTCGACGAGCCCGCAGCGGGTGTGCCGGCCAGCGAAAGTGCACTTGTTCTGCAGAGTCTCTCGCGACTTCCGGCTCACATCGCGATCATGATCATCGAACATGACATGGATATCGTGTTCCGCTTTGCGCATCGAATCACGGTCCTGGACCAGGGCCGGGTCGTGGCCATCGGTACGCCTGCCGAAATCGCGGCGGACGAACGCGTCAAGGCGATCTATTTTGGCAACCAGCGGCAGGCTCACCATGCGTGATACGACGATCGGTTTGCTTGCGCTGAACGATCTCCGTGCCGGGTACGGCCCCACGATTGTGCTGGACGGCATCAACCTGCGCGTCGATGCAGGTGAGACCATCGCCATTCTCGGACGCAATGGGGTCGGCAAGACGACTTTGCTCGAGACCGTGATGGGCCTGACGACGTTCGGCGGCGGGGAGATCATCTTCAGGGGGAATCAGATTGCGGCCTGGCCGACATGGCGGCGTTCACGCCAGGGCTTGGCGCTGGTTCCCCAGCAGCGAGAGATCTTCGGATCGTTGAGCGTCGAGGAAAACCTGCGGGTTGCGCAGCGCGGTGGCCAGTGGAGCATCGAGCGCGCGTTCGACCTCTTTCCCAGGCTTGCCGAGCGTCGGCGCAACCGCGGTAACCAGCTCTCGGGGGGCGAGCAGCAAATGCTCTCGGTGGCCCGCGCGCTGATGGGAAGCCCAGAGGTGTTGTTGCTCGACGAACCACTGGAGGGACTCGCGCCCATCGTTGTCCATTCGCTGGTGGAGGCTTTGCAGCGCCTGCGCAGCGAGACCTCGATCACCATGCTTCTGGTGGAGCAGCACGCGGTGCTGGCTCTGGATTTCGCGCCGCGCGCAGTCGCGCTGGTGCGTGGACGGGTGGTGTACGACGGTGCCAGCGCAATGTTGGCAAACGACACCCAACGCCTGACTGCCCTGATCGGCGTTGGAAATTGACGGGGTGGACTTTGTAGCAACGACTGAGGAGTATGGCCATGATGAGACGGTTTTTTTTGTGGGCACTTGCCGCTTTGTGCGTGCAAGGAGCGCAGGCGCAGCAGACAGTGAAGATCGGAATAGTCGCGCCTTTCAGTGGACAGTTCGCCGCTTATGGTGAGCAGATGAAGCGTGGGGTGGAGTTGTACCTTGAAGAGATCGGCGGGCGGGCCGGCAATACCAAGATCGAAGTCATCTATCGCGACGAGTCCGGTGGACCGGAGCGTGTTCGGCAAGTCACGCAGGAAATGATCGTTAACGACGGTGTGCAAGCGCTTGGCGGTTATGTCTTTACGCCCAGTGCATTGGCCATCGCGCCGGTCATCACCCAAAGCAAGACACCGACAGTCATCTTCAATGCCGCGACGGGGATGATCACGCGTCGCTCACCCTACTTCGCCCGGGTGTCCCACACCCAATGGTCGGGCGCGGCGACGATCGCCGAGTGGGCGGCCAAGAATGGCGTCAAGGATGCTTACGTCGCCGTCTCGGATTACGCGCCTGGACACGACGCACGCGATGCTTTCAAGTCGGTCTTTGCCAAACTCGGCGGAAAGATCGTCGGCGAGGTGAACATCCCCCTGCCGACAACGGATTTCGGGCCATTCATGCAGCGCATACGCGATGCAAAGCCGGGGGCGGTTTACGTCTTCATGCCGGTCGGCCCGCCATCCGTTTCCTTTGTCAAGACCTTTGCCTCCTATGGACTGGCCAAGGATGGCGTCAAACTTCTCGGAACTGGGGAAACCGATGAACTCGACATAGCGGCAATAGGGGAGTCTGCCATCGGCATCGTGACCTCTTACCACTACTCGCCATTTCTGGACAACCCCGAGAATAAGCGCCATGTCGCGGCTTTCAAGAAGAAATATGGGCCAGCTGCGATGACCAATTTTGCGTCCACTGCCGCATACGATGGTATGCATGCGATCGCGGACGTGGTTGCCAAGCTCGGCGACAAGGTCGATGGCGACAAGGCGATGGACGTCCTTAAGGGCTGGAAGGCGGCCAGTCCGCGCGGGCCGATCCAGATTGATCCGGTGGAAAGGGACATTATCCAGACGCAGTACATTCGGCGCGTGCAGAAGGTTGGTGACGTCATGGGCAATATCGCCTTTGACAAGTTTGATGCTGTAAAGGACCCATGGAAAGTACTGAACCCACCGTGAGCCCGACTGCGCCCGCCAGCCCGTGCATGCCGGCAGGCAGTGCAGGCCACGAATACAACACCCGTCTGTGGGCGCCCGACTTTGCCGCCACGCTGGAACGCCTGGCTCTCTTGGGTGACCCCGTGCGACACAGACCAGGTGCACAACTGGACCTGGCATGGGGTGCAGGGTCACGGCAGCTGCTCGACGTTTTCCTGCCGCATTGCGCGCGTGGGCCGCTAGTCGTCCACATCCATGGCGGGTATTGGCAATACCGATCCTCCGGCAAGGACGGAGGGAGCTTCCTGGCGCCGACGTTTACCGACCGTGGCGTCGCATTCGTTGCACTCCAATATGAGCTTTGTCCAGATGTCGACATGGATGGCATGGTTGAGCAGTTGCGCCAGGCGGTCGGCTGGATTCACCACCATTTGCCTGCGCTAGGCTTCGTGGCGCATCGGATGATCGTCACAGGGCATTCGGCAGGCGCGCATTTGGCTGCCATGCTGGCGCTGACTGACTGGCCCTCGCGTGGCCTTCCCACGAATTTGGTCGCGGGAATCTGCGGCATCAGCGGCCTGTATGACCTTAGTCCGCTGGTGTCCACTTATGTGAACGAGGCCCTGAGGCTCGTTCCGGAAAGCGCTGAGCGCAACAGTCCCATGAACTTGCTGCGCCGCGGGTGTCCGCCGATGCTTTTGGCCGTCGGCGGCCGCGAGAGTCCATCGTTCAAATTGCAAACGACCAAGTTCGCGGCGGCGGGGGCGCTCGCTGGCATATCGGTTGACCCGTTCGAACTGGAAGGCCTTGACCACTACACCGCGATAGAAGCATTGGCGCAGGAGGACCACCCATTGCAACGCGCCCTTTTGGCCATGTTGGCATAACACACTATGGGTGCTCCATGATCAGCATAATTGAATCGCGGCTTGACGGCTTGGGCATTGTGTTGCCGCCGCCACTGGTACTGCCCAGCGCGAACAGAACTTCGGCCGTGATGATTGGCGACATGGTCTACGTTTCCGGGCACGGCGCCCAGCTGCTTGACGATGACACTCTGGCGCGCCGTGGAAAGGTTGGTCGCGAAGTGAGCGAAGAGCAAGCCTACGCGGTGGCACGCGCGTTGGCCATCAAGATGATTGCCACGCTGAAACATCGATTGTCCGATCTCGATCGGGTTCTGCAGGTGGTGAAAATCACCGGCTTCGTCAATGCGACGCCACAATTCGAGCGCCACAACATGGTGGTCAACGGCGCCTCGGATCTGTTGTTCGAGGTTTTCGGCCCGGAGGCCGGGTGCCACGCGCGATCCAGCGTTGGCGTGGTGGGCCTTGTGGGCGACCAGCCGGTGGAAATTGAAGGGGTCTTTTACGTGGCCCCGCTGGCTCGCACACCGGACGCTCAAGCCGCTGTCGAGCAGCATTAAGCGGCGGCGGCAATTGGTGGCGATGATCGAAGAAAACCAAATCGTGGCTGCTGCCGGTGATGCGTGGCCGGGCGCGGCGACGGCCGCAGTGCCCGGCACACTCGACCACGAGTACAACACCCGGGCGTGGGCGAACGACTACCGCCTGACACTCGACCGCCACAAGCGCCAAGGGGAGGTCGTACGACAGAGTCCTGGGGCACTGCTGGGCATTCCTTGGGGCGCGCGGCCACGCCAGCGACTGGACCTGCTGCTGCCGCCAGCACTGCGGGGACCCTTGGTGCTCTACCTGCATGGGGGCTTCTGGCAGTTCCGCAACTCTGGCAAGGAGGGTGGCGCATTCCTTGCGCCGGAATTCCTCAAACGCGGCATCGCGTATGCCGGCGTATCCTATGAGCTGTGCCCCGAGATGAGCATGAGCCGCATGGTGGCGCAGATCCGTGATGCGGTTCTGTGGCTGGTGAATCGGGCGCCAGGTTTCGGCTACGAAGTTGAGCGGCTCACACTAGTGGGGCATTCGGCCGGTGCCCACCTTGCCGTGATGATGGCGTTGACGGATTGGGAACTCCTCGGCGCCCGGCGCGACCTGATCGCCGGCGTATGCGGTGTCAGCGGCATCTATGACCTTCGGCCCCTGCTGTCGACCAACCTCAATCAAGCGTTGCGCATGACGCCTGACGAGGCAGAACGGGAAAGCCCGTTGTTGAATCTGCGTGTCAGGGTCCCGCCCGTACTGCTCTCGGTTGGACGCCAGGAAAGCGCCGAATTCAAACGCCAGACCCAAACCTTTGCACGCGCGTGCGCGGACAAGCACATCCCGGTGGAAGTGTTTGAGTTGGCAGGCCGGGACCACTATGCGGCGATCGAGGACGTTGTCGCGCCGGGGCACGCGCTGAGCCAGGCGACCATGGCGTTGGCATCCGGAACAACGGTGTGACCGCGCGGGCCTGGATTTCTGTCGCCCGCGCCGCTGGCAGGTCCGCCCCAGCAGGCACCAGAGTCCCGGCGGGTTGCATGCTAGGGTTCCACTGGATCATGAGGGTCGAGATCGGTGACTGCTTGCCGGATCGCAGCGATGAGCGCCTCGGCCGCTGGTGATGGGATCGACCCTGCGCGTCGGATCAGTCCGACCTGATGACGCAATTCGGGTATCTCAATCGGCAATAGCGCCAGCATGCCAAAGCGCAGCTCATGCTCGATCTCGTGGCGCGACAGAACCGTGACGAAGTCGCTTTCCATCAGCAGCCCTCGGTTCATTGCAAGCGATGCGGTCTCTGCAACCACGGTCGGATGCGCGAAGCCGGTGCCCTCCCAAGCCTTGTCGAACATCTGCCTGGAAAGGGTCCCGGTCCGGCCAAGAATCCAGCCTGCGTCAAGCAGGGCCGCGAGGGAAAAGGGTCGGACACGGGTGAGCGGGTGTCCAGCCCGCACGACCAGTGACAACTGATCGTCGATCAACGGCTCGCCATCGAGATCCGATCCGACGGGGAAAGGGCGTAAGGCCGCAAGAACCATGTCCAGCTCGCCGGCCCTGAGTGCCACGGCGAGGGTGTCGAACGGACCTTCAGTGACCGATATCCGTACTGAAGGATGCATGCGCAGCAGGCGTGCCGCAGCGCGGGGCAGGATCGCGGTGCGCCCGAATGGTGTGGCACCAATACGCGCGATGCCGCGCATCATCCCCTGCAATGCGGCCAATTCCTCAGCGGCCTGCCGCAGTTCGTCCAGAGCTAGTCTGATTCTTCTTGTCAAGGCAAGCGCGGCGGCGGTCGGGACAAGGCCTCGCGGGGTACGGTCAAACAGTCTGATCTTGAGGCCGCCTTCGATGTCCCGGACGGCTGCGCTGACCGCTGGTTGGGTAATGCCGACGCGCTTGGCGGCATCCGGCATGTTGCGCAGCTCGGCCAACGCGACCAGCGCGGCCAGGCGGCGCGTCCCGACCTGCAACGAAAACACGGGCGCTGAGGCCGCCACCGGCTGTCCATGCGCCTCGGCGACTTCGCGGCCCGCCGTCGCAAGCTCGGCAACTGCCCTCTGCGCTCGCCACAATAAGGCTTCACCGTACACAGTCAATACCATGCCGACCGCGTTGCGCTCGAACAGCTTGACACCGAGGCTACCTTCCAGTTCCAGGATCGAACGCGTGACGGCTGACTGCGCTCGATAGATGCGCATGGCTCCCCGTGACACGCGCCCGGTTTCGGCGACCGCGAGAAATGCCTTCAAATGGCGCAGGTTGATCATGTTGGGCATGGGTTGCTGGCACAGCCGTGATCGTGGAGCCCGGTCGTCGCCAAACGCTCATGATAAATAGATTCGATTGACGCGCAGACGCTTTTGCACTGGCGAAGTGACGCAATGCCGACGCACAATTCACGGCAACGATCCTGTGTCGACCTGAGCCCTCAGCCATCCGAAACATGAATGTCACTGCATACGCCGCTTCTGTGGGGCACTCTGTTTGGTTCAGCCATGATCTTGGAACGAATTGGGCCCGCGCGCACACCCACTTTGGTGGTGTCTACAACGAATCTCGCTGCTGGGCCGTGTCGACCCACCCGCGACGGCCTGGCGAGGTGCTGGCAGGAACTGATCAGGGCGTGTACCGGTGGGACCCAGTGGTAAAGCGATGGGACCACCTGCCATCACCGCTTGATCCGTTCCAGATTCTCCAGATTGCCCAGGCGCCGTGGGACCCGGACTTCATACTTGCAGGGACCCGACCGGCCGAGTTGTTCCGCTCGATGGATGGTGGCGCCAACTGGCAGCGCCTCCAGCTTGGCAATGCGGTGGAGTGCGCCTTCATCAATACCCCTCGCGTCACGTCCGTTCACTTTGACCCACGCGACCGTGACGCGTTGTGGGTGACGATTGAAATCGACGCGATTTGGCGTAGCTTGGACAGGGGGGAAAGCTGGGAGAGGCTCGATAAGGGCCTGTTGACCGATGACGTGCATACCATCGTGCTGGTGGATGAAATCGGACCAAGGCGTATCCTGGTGGCCACCGAGGAGGGCCTGCACCGGTCCGACGATGATGGCAAGACGTTCTATTCGGTGAAGGTGCCGCAGGCCCCGTGGCCGTACTATCGCGCTATGGCCGCAAGGACCGACCGGCAAGGGGTGGTGTTCCTGTCCGCAGGCGATCGGCCATCTGGCGAAACCGGCATGCTGTTACGCAGCCGGGATTGGGGTGAGACGTGGGAAGACGTTCGTCTTCCTGGCCGCGTCAACAGCACGATCTGGTCCATCGCGACGCATCCCGCTGACCCGTTGCTGATCTTCTGCTGCACGATCTTCGGCCAGGTCTTCCGCTCCACCGACGGAGGCGAGACATGGACCAAGCTGGAACGCGAACTCGGCGAGCTGCGCATGCTCGCATGGGCACCGACGATGGAGGCCACACCATGAGCACCCTGGACGTCGTGCTCCCGCTGGCGTGGCCGAAATATGTAGTGGACCGGGTACTGGCCAAGCGCGGCCGGCTCAACGTCTTCGAACGTTTTTCCGTCAATGAGACCGCCCTGCTGGTGATCGACATGCAGAACTTCTATGTGTCAGAGGTCAGCACGGCGCGGGCGATTGTTCCCAATATCAATCGGCTGGCGGTTGCCATGCGTGACCTGGGCGCGACGGTCGCGTGGGTGTGCATGACCGCCGGCAAGGATGGGGCGAGCCTTTGGAGCATTTACCACGACAACTTCTTCACGCCTGCCAAGGGAGCCAATCACCGGGACCAGCTCTCCGAAGGTGCGCATGGACATGAGCTTTATGCGGCGCTGGACGCAAAGCCATCGGACCTGCATGTTTGGAAAACTCGCTTCTCGCCGTTCATCGCTGGCAGCTCCAGTCTGGACTCGATGCTGCGGGCCCGACAGATCCGCAATCTGATCGTAGTTGGCACCGCCACCAACATGTGCTGCGAGTCGGCAGCGCGCGACGCAATGATGCTCGACTACCGGGTCATCATGGTGTCCGATGCATGTGCGGCACGCTATGACGAAGACCACGTGGCCGGCCTGACGTCGTTCTACCAAAGCTTCGGTGACGTGCGCTCGACCGACGACGTGATCGGGCAGGTTCTGGCCTAAGTTCCGAGCTGCGAGTTATCCTGTTCGAGAGCCTTGTGTTCATTTACCGCCCCCATGTCCATCAGCTCGATGGCACGATCACGCCCGACATCGTCGTCGTCGGTGCCCGGATTCCTGGACAATCCTCGCCGGCCATCCTCTCCGACTTAGTTCAGCTGGAGATCGGTGCCGACCTGCCTGAGGTATCCGTTGTACCGGCCACGCTACTCGTGGCCGCCGGCTACGGAACGCTATTGGCACCGGCATTCGCGCTCAAGCGCAAAGGGACATCGGACACCTGGTTATGCCTCATCGGGCGCACCGCATGGCGGTTGTCGGACGTCGAGGAGCACCCAGATCGGCTGGAGATGTCAATCACATGGTCACAGTCCGGTGCGAGCGAGGCCAAAGGTGTGCGTCCGAACGTCAAGGCCTGGCAGTTGCCTGGCCAGGGTTTGGCACTGTGCGTCGCCGAACCCGCCCTTCGGCCTGACCCTGCGAGCCCGTGGTGCGCAGTGCAGTTGCGCGACCCAGTCCGCGGGCGCAGCCTGCAGCACCGGATCGATCTGAAGACCCAACCGCGCGAGCCTACCTGACGCACCGGTTGCATAGCGCCGAGTACCGCACGCTGCGCATAGCAACTGCACGACGGGAACCGCGCTTGAGATTGTCTGGGGCGAGCCTGACGGTGGCTCGTGCAAGCCGACTGTCGAGCGCCACGTGCAAGCGAAAGTCCGCACTATGGTGGGCCTATGCCCGATCTCCGAGGTCACGCGTGAAAGCTATCGGCCGAATCCCGCGACCTGGATGACTGGTTCCACAACGCGGTGATCTCCACAAGGCACAGAATCACCCACACAGCACCCGGTCCGACTGCATGCCACCCAGGAAACTAACTGTTGAGCGCCTCCGGCCGCACCTGCTCCAGCCCATCCACATCCCGCGCCGAGATGCAGATGCTCGCCAGAGTGCGCTCCTCGTGGTAGGGCCAAGGCTTTCCGCGATGCAGGGTCGCGCGTTCGTCCCAGACAAGCACATCGCCGGGTTGCCAGACGTGAGTGTATACCGCCGCTGTTCGAGTGGCAAAGGCGGTGACCTCGTCGATCAGGGCCTGCGATTCATCAAGCGCCAGATCGTCCACCTGATATGCATGGGAGGCGATGTACAAGGCCTCCTGGCCATTGCGCGGGTTGGGCCAGATGGCGCGCCAGGACTGGGGCTTCCAACGTGTGATGCGCTCCATCTTGGTCAGGTCGGCGGCAATCTTCGATCGTGAGTGCGAAAGGGCATGCGTGAGCACGGCGTTGCGCATGCGCCCCTTCAGGTGCGCTGGCAAATCGTGCCAGGCGGCACGGGTCGAGACGAATTCGGTCTCGCCCCCAGTGGAGCTCAACACCCGGGCGGCGAGGATGTTCGCCAACGCTGGGACCGGCAGGAAGGTGCTGTCGGTATGCCAGAGCTGGTTTCCCATCAGATTGAGCGTGAGCAGGTCATCGGCCGGCGCGACCGTGTTGTCGGCACGCAGGTTGCTGACGTTGTCCATGCGTGGCTGGGGGCCGTTCCTGCCCATTGAGCGGTCCTCGATCGGCCCCCAGAGCGCGCCAAATCGAAGGTGCGCTTCGTCATCGAGCTGCTGCGCGCGAAACAATAGCAGCGAATGCGTCTCAAATGCCTCGCGTATAGCGGGGTACCCGTGCTGCGGTGTGACATCGCGCAAATCGACATCGTGCACCTCGACGCCGAACATCGGATGCAGTGGGGTGAGCAGGAGGGGCTTCATTTGCGCGTCCTTTCCGAGGTGGTTGTGTGGTTGACTGTCCAGGGAGCGTCGGTGACCTTGGTGCTTCAGAATTGCCCGCTCCAACGAGGTCACGACCATGTATTCTCCCATCGACGCGTTGCTCGCCTCCGATCAAGATGCCACGGCTAGACGCTTACGCTGAAGCTGGCCGCGTGCTGCTGCACCAGGGGGTACAGCGTCGTCTGCTCGAGGCGGTGGCGCTCCGAGCGGACATTGAGAAATTCGGAAATCCGCGATTCGCATTAGTCCCAATTTGGTACTAGAATCCCCAGCATGCGAGTGATTGCCGTGAAGATGCTGTCGGACTTCTATCGGCAAGACGCCTATCGGGACTGCGCTGGCCCGGCGAAGGCCTGGTACGCACTCACCACGGTCGCTCAATGGGCGCGGCCCGCCGACGTGGTTGCGGAGGTGCCAAAGGCCAGCATCCTCAAGGACGGTCGCGCCGTGTTCAACTTGGGTGGCAACAAATACAGGCTCGTGGTCTGGATCAACTACGACTACGCCACGATTTACAGCCGGTTCATCGGCACCCACGCGCAGTACGACCAGATTGACGCACAGACGATTTGAAGGAGGCCATCATGGATATTCAGCCGATCAAGAATGCGCGCAGCCATGCTGCCGCCCTCGCGCAGATCGAGGCACTGATGCACGCGAAACGTGACACGCCCGAAGGTGACCGCCTCGACGTGCTGGTGACGCTCGTGCAGGCCTATGAAGCGAAACACCACCCTATCGACCCGCCCGATCCGATCGAGGCGATCAGGTTCCGCATGGATCAGTCGGGGTTGGTCGTGAAGGACCTCGTGCCCTACATCGGTCCGATCAATCGTGTGTACGAAGTGCTCGCGCACAAGCGCCCGCTGACACTGAACATGATCCGACGGCTCACAAAGGGCTTGGGCATTCCGGCCGACATCCTTATCAGCCAGTACCAGGAAGACGTCGAAACCGTGTGAACACGTGTAGGGCACCGCCGCCGATTGCATGCACGAACCAGACGACGCCCGCGACTGGAATGCGCGTGCGCCGTCTCCGCACCACGCCCGCGCAAAGCCGTCCACTGACCAAGAATGCCGAAAACGCTCATCCACGGCCGCGCGATCGGCGCCTCTCGCGCAAGACGCGCGCGGCGGTGGGTAAGCCGCCTGGCTCGACAACGCCGGGTGCCGCTGTCAGCCGTGCTGACAGAACGGGCGCGAAAACGCCGTCAATCGCTCATCAGGAAAATATCTCGACACCGCTGCTGTTGCTAGACGCGTGAAATTGGCGCAGCATCGGCCCCGTTCAATTCCCCACTGGCTGAATTAGCCCGGCCGATGCCCGTCACCGCATCGCCCATGCCCGCTCACGCGGGCGCCCTCGCCGGCCACATCTCCTGAAGCTCGGCAGCCGAAAGGCTTGGAGATATTGGTAGTTCATCGGGCGCGAAAATCGCCCACCCTTCCCCAACCGGCATCACAGCCGGTCCCGTGGGCCAACTGTGTCACCGTTCCGGCCTGCCGAACCGAAGCGGCGACAGTCACCGTCAAGCTGCTGCAACTTCGCCAGCGCCCTGCCCCAAGCCACATCCTGCGCCAACCGCGTCGTCACTACGCGGCGCCAGCCAGTAGTGACGACGCGCAAACTGCCCCAGCTTCCCCGGGCGATCCATCGGCAGCAGCGGGTGACAGCCCGCAGTGACGAGCTCACAGCGCGTCGAATCCGCAGACCGTGCAGCGCGATCTGCCCAAGGCCCGCCGACCGCGGGCCACGTCAGCCGAGGCGCCTTCTGGCGCACCCGGAGCCCTGGGACAAGGGCTCAACCCGATGAACCGACTTGCAGCAGCAAGCGCCATCGGTGCCAATGCCGCGTGCCGCGGCGGCCAGAAGGAAGACCTCGGCGCAAGACGGGAGTGGTGTCCCGTGTCCCTTGTAGCTCCAACAGCGCCCAGGCGCTCAGGACGGACAGAAACACTAACCAGACGCAAACACACCGAAGCCGCCTCACGGAGAACCAGGGGCAACCCATCGACGAAAGCCAACAAATTGAAGGGACAGCATATGCGTGACCTGAACTATGAACTGAAA
>JAYVRP010000808.1:0-4246 GCA_043776215.1 Rhodoferax sp.
GCCGGAAGCAGGAAGTTCGGCACCCGGAAGGAAGACTTTTCGCCCAGGAACACCATGGCATCGTCGGTGACTGGCTGGTTCAGCGGCGCACCGAGTTCCCTCCAGTTGGGGAACAGCTCGGTGAGTGCGATCGGGTCCATGATGGCCCCCGAGAGGATGTGCGCACCGGGCTCGGAGCCCTTTTCGAGCACCACGACCGATACCTCCTTGCCTTGCGATGCCGCCAACTGCTTGAGGCGGATCGCAGTGGCCAGGCCGGCCGGCCCGCCTCCGACGACGGCGACGTCGTACTCCATCGCTTCACGGGGGCCAAACTGGGCAAGGATCTCGTCGTTGGTCATGGTCACGGCTTGAGCTGGTTGAGGAGGGCGGGCGGGTCGGCCAAGCGTCGATTTTATGCGTCGGCCTCAGGGGTGGAGAACATAATGGCAAGTTCACTTTCGAATTACGGAGAATTGTTTGCATGGCTTACAGCATTGACCTTTCGGGCAGGGTCGCCCTGGTGACTGGCGCGTCGGGCGGCCTGGGCGCCCAATTTGCGCGCACCTTGTCTGCTGCCGGCGCGGCCGTCGTGCTGGCGGGTCGGCGGGTGGAAAAGCTCAAAGACCTGCGTGCGGAAATCGATGGCGCCGGTGGTGATGCGCATGTCGTGGCGCTCGATGTCACGGACCACGATTCGATCAAGTCCGCAGTGGCACATGCCGAAACCGAGGTCGGCTCCATCGATATCCTGGTGAACAACGCGGGAGTCAGCGTGACCCAGCGCCTGCAGGATGTGTCCCCCAAAGACTACGATTTTGTGTTTGACAGCAACCTCAAGGGAGCATTCTTCGTGGCCCAGGAAGTTGGCAAGCGCATGCTGGCGCGGTCGATGGGCGCGGCACCTGGCAGCTTTACCGGCGGGCGTATCGTCAATGTGGCGTCGGTGCTGGGCTTGCGGGTCGTGTCGAAGCTCGGCGTTTATGCCATGAGCAAGGCGGCCATGATCCACATGACACGCGCCATGGCGCTGGAATGGGGCCGGTTTAACATCAACGTCAATGCCATTTGCCCAGGGTACATCGACACCGAGATCAATCACCACTACTGGCAAACCGAGCAGGGGCAAAAGCTGATGCAGATGCTGCCGCGCAAACGAGTCGGCGACCCGGCGGATCTGGATGCACTGATCGTCATGTTGTGTTCGGACCAGAGCCATTTCGTCAACGGCGCGGTGATTGCGGCGGACGACGGCTTCACCGCATGAAAATCGGGATTCCCGAGCACAAGAAGCGGGTCTATGAGATGGTCATCCCCATCCGTTGGGGCGACATGGATGCGATGGGCCATCTCAACAATGCCAGTTACTTCCGTTATCTCGAAACCTGCCGTATCGACTGGTTCCGATCCATCGGGTGCCTGCTGGACGCGAGCGGCGAGGGCATGGTGATCGTCAATGCCTTCTGCAATTTCTACCAGCAGATCGAGTACCCGGGCGACGTGCTTGTGAGGATGTACACGAGCGACCCGGCGCGCACCACGTTCGAGACCTGGGCCACCATGGAGCGGACCGACCACCCGGGCGTGGTGTACGCCGCAGGCGGTGCAACAACGATCTGGGTCGACTTTCCAAGCCAGAAGGCCCGGACCATGCCGGACTGGCTGCGGGCGCTCGTCACTCCTCCTTAGCGAATTGTCTCTGCAGGTTCATGCTGTGAGCTTGTGAGGAAGCACGATGCCAGGCGGCGTTGCAGGCTGTACGCTGGCCCATAGGCCTTGTCTGCCCGAAGTGCGGCGGTGCGGCGTGGACAAACTTCGTGCGCAACCCGTCCGCACTGGTATCGCGGTCCGGGCGTCGGTTTGATTGGGGTTGGACTCCTTCGCCTTTCACCGCAGCAGGTCCCCCGCGCTCGGGTCTCCCAGCGTGGCGAGACATTTTCGGGCTAGTCTGGTCGCCGGAAACGGGCATCAAACTCGTCTGCTTTCAGGGCCTGTTCAATGTCGAATCTCGGAATTGAACCCGCCTCCGTATGGTGGTTCAGCCGGAGGGTTCGGCGGCGGGGTCGGTGAGCCGCCGAATCGTCTGGGCGCAGCGCTGTTCAATCAAGGCGATGATCCGTTCGACCACCGCATTTCCGGCAAAGCTGAACCCGGGGGCAGATTGGATTTTGCGCGCGGTGGTTGGCAGTGACCTTGCCAGTTCCAGGATGCGCCTTTTAGCCTGAGCCTTGGTAAAGCCTGCGCCTTCGGCGAACTGGTCCCAGTGCCGCGCCTGAACTTCGCTGAACTTGTACTTGTTGCCGATCTTCATCGCCATCTTCTGCGTCAGTGTTGGATACACCGCTGTCGAGAGCGTGTCGTAGAAAGGCGCCAGAACAGGGGTATTTCCTGAATGCAGCAGTGAGAAATTCTTGGCGTGTGCGTCATGATTGCCGATCAGCGCATTGAAGACCACGTAGTCGAGCAGGCGCAGGACCTGCGGCGCACTGGGGCGCGTTGAACGGCGCACCAGATCAAAACAACGAGGCAGATCGGGGCCACCTTCATTTTGGTATTTCATTTCAGGCACCACGCCCAGCGCTTGGCAGAAATCTTCCTGATGAAGGCGTTGCCGGTGCCCAGGAGCATCCACGACCCGGTCGTAGCGCTCGACCAGAAGAAATGGGCGACCCAATACTGCATGAACTTTCGATTTCGCTGGCTTGAGCTGCATGGCATCAGCCAGAGCCATGCAAAACCCTTCGTTGATCACGCTGTCTTCAACAGCTTGAATGGCGGGTTTCAAGATGTGGGAACTGGGCGTGCCGTTGAGGGGCAGGCCCATGCGGGCACCATCGAAAACCACCGGTAGTTTGTCTTGAGCGCCAGCCAAAGAAAACCGCAAGCCGTCTTTTCCCGCCAGCATGGGGCGACGCGGCAATTCATCCAGGATGGCGACGATTTCCTCGTCACTCAGCCATTGAACGTCGCTGTTGCCAGTAGGGACAGGCAAAGCCTGCCCAGGCTCCAAGAACGTCACGGCCCCGGCGCATTCGCCACCGATGTGGTCCAGCAGTGCAAAGTCGTTCTGGCCCGAAACTTGGAGATGCTGCGCAATCAGGCGGCGCATCTGCCCCTCTGGAAGCAGACCGGCAAAGAAGGGACGTGTTTTGCGATCATCGAACGGTCCCGCTTGCAAAGGCAGCGAGGCGGACAAGGCCACGGCGTCCGGACGCGATAACCAGCCGGTTGCGTAGCAAAAGTTCAGGCGTCCGTCGACCAACGCCAGAGTGCCGACACGATCGGCAAAAAGCCAGACTTCCAGCTCATGCGCCATGGTGACCACTGTCACGTTGATCGTCTGCCGCAGCGGATGACAATCCGCTCAACTGGATCTCTCCACCCAGTGCATCAATGACCCGCAGCACGTTTTCCAGTCGTACGGTGGGCTTGCCTGCTTCAAGGTCGACAATGAAGCGCACACCAACCCCGGCCGCGAGAGCCAATTGGGGCTGTGTCAGCCCGAGTTGCTTGCGGGCGGCTTGAAGTGCGTCGCCGAGTTGTTGAGGTGATCGGATGGATGTCATGGTTTTTCAGGTTTTCCGTTCGGGAAATTATTAACCACAGCTGGCCTTGGTGCAAACAATATTTCCTGATCGGGAATTTTAGATGAGCTGGGGCATAGTTTGACCATATATTTCCCGAACGGGAAATAAGAAGCGTCTCCCATACCGGCAAGCCAATGACTCGCTCAACGACCAGACCTACGAGCCACGCATCATGGAACGCGAGCACGATGGCCTACTCCGTTGGGAGACCCCCCGGCTTTGCCGGGGAGGCAGTAAAAGTTTGACGTATACGGGGGTGTCCATCGCAGAAACTTTCAATCGTGAGCGATCCAGCCGGCCGCGCCGGACTCCGAGCCGATGAAACATGAGCGCTGGCTATGTTGATCGTGTTTGATATGGATGTTTCTTAAGAGCCGCCAAGCAAACGAAAGGAAGAACTGGATGGACAAGATAGAGAGCCTAAATCACACGAAATGGGACTGCAAGTACCACGTCGTGTTTATTCCGAAGTGTCGGAGAAAGACGCTGTACGGGCAGTTGCGTGTGCATCTTGGGGAGGTGTTTCGCGCGTTAGCGCAGCAAAGGGAAAGTCGGATAGAGGAGGGGCATTCAATGCCCGATCATGTGCACATGATGATCGCGATACCGCCGAAATATGCGGTGTCGCAGGTGGTCGGGTACATCAAGGGCAAGAGTGCGATTCATTTGGCGCGGGTGTA
>JAYVRP010000809.1:0-15346 GCA_043776215.1 Rhodoferax sp.
CGCGTGATGCCGTAGGCCAGCTTCGATGGCAGGTGGCGACGCAGCCAGTTGGCCATGGCATCCTCGGCCGGGCGCGCCACGACGTAGGTGGGTGAACGCTGGAGCATGGTGACATGAGCCGCCTTTTTCGCCAGTTCGGGCAGCAGGGTCACGGCGGTGGCACCACTTCCGATGACCACGACCTTCTTGCCGGCATAAACGATATCGTCGGTCCATTGCTGCGGATGGACGACCCGCCCACGGTACTGCGCGATCCCGGGGAAGTCGGGCGTGTAGCCTCCGTCGTAGCGGTAGTAACCGGCGCACAGGAATAGAAAGTTGCAACTCATGCGCACGGCGGACTGGCCATCACCACGGTCCACCTTGACCGTCCAGCGCGCGTCGGCGCCGGACCACGACGCCGCCAGCACCCGCGCTTTGAAGCGGATGTGGCGCTCGATGTTGCCTTCCCGGGCGGTGTCTTTGACGTATTGCAGGATCGACGGCCCGTCGGCAATCGCCTTGGGTTGCTCCCAGGGGCGGAACGAATAACCCAGGGTGTACATGTCGGAGTCGGAACGTACGCCGGGGTAACGAAACAGGTCCCAGGTGCCGCCGATGGCGGAGCGGCCTTCGAGGATGGCGTAGGTCCGGTCCGGGCAGTTGGTCTGCAGGTGGTGCGCAGCGCCGATGCCCGAGAGGCCGGCGCCGATGATGAGTACGTCGAAGTGTTCAGTGGTCATGGATCAACATACAACGGTGTCTGGTTGGGCAGAATACCACTGGGCTCGCACAGGACTGTCGCGAAGGTGGCGCGGCGCTCAGGTAGAGTCGGCGGTATGCACGCCGAGCCAGTCGTTCCCGAAACCCGGTACACCACTGCAGATGGCGTGAGCATCGCCTACCAGGTGTTCGGCGCTGGCGGGCAAGACCTGGTCATCGTGCCGGGCATCGTCACGCATCTGGAGGAAAACTGGCGCTCTCCCGAATATGCCGGCATGTTGCGCCGGCTTGCGCAGAGCTTTCGGGTCATCATGTTCGACAAGCGCGGGCAGGGCATGTCGGACAGCTTCGAAGGGGTACCCACCCTCGAGCAGCGCATGGACGATGTGCGTGCCGTGATGCAGGCCGTGGGCTCCCGGCGGGCCGTGCTGTTTGCGTCGTCGGAGGGCGGCGCGATGGCTGCATTGTTCACGGCGACCCACCCGGGTGTGGTCGAGAAGCTGGTGATGTATGCAGCAATGGCACGGTTCACCGGCAGCGCCGATTACCCTTTCAGCCCGTCGCTGGAAAAGATGCTCGCCGCCACGGCCTATTCGTGGGGCAAGCCCGTCAGCATGCGGGGCTATGCGCCGAGCCGGGCCGACGATGCGGCCTTTTGCGAACGCGCTGCGCGTTACCAGCGGATGACCGCGTCGCCCAGTGCGATTCGCAGGCTCATCATCGCCAACGACCAGATCGACGTACGAGGGATCCTGCCGCAGATCCGCCGTCCCACGCTGATCATCCAGCGCCGCGGGGATCGCGTCGTGGTGCGCGACAACGGTCGCTACCTGGCCGACCACGTGCCCGATGCGGTGTACCTGGAGTTGCCCGGTGTGGACCATTTTGCGCCCGTCGGGGATACCGATGCCATCGTCGACGCCATCTGCAGTTTCGCCGTGGCCGACTGGGTTCGCGAGGCCCCACACGCGTCGGATCGGTGGCTCGCCACAGTGCTGTTCACCGACATCGTGGGCTCCACCGACATGGTGGGCCGAATCGGCGACAAGGCCTGGAGCGCGCTGTTGCAGCAGTTCCAGGCCATCGGGCAGCAGCAACTGGCCGAGCATCGCGGTGTATTGGTGGATATGGCCGGCGACGGCCTGTTCGCCACTTTCGACGGCCCCGCGCGGGCCATCCGCTGTGCGGCGGCGATCGGGCGGTCGGTGAAGACTCTGGGCATTGAGATCCGCTGCGGGCTGCACACCGGCGAGGTCGAGAGCGTGGGCGAGAAGGTCAGTGGCATGGCCGTGCATATCGGAGCACGCGTGATGGGGCAGGGTGCTGCCGATGAGGTGCTGGTGTCAAGCACTACCCGCGACCTGGTGGCAGGTTCGGGCATCGCATTTGCCGAGCGCGGCACCCATGCGCTCAAGGGCGTGCCGGGTGAATGGCGCCTGTTTCAGGCAGTCAACGCGTAGGGTCAGGGCGCCCGGCGTTGTCCGCAACGGCCGTCAGACACCCAGGTACTGGTCCAGCAGTTGTGGCTTGGCCAGCAACTCGTCGGAGCTGCCTGCAAACACCACCTGCCCCTTGACCAGGATGACATTGCGGTCGGTGATCTGCGTCACGTGTTTCCAGTTCTTGTCGACGATCACGCTGCTGATGCCGCTCTCGCGGATCAGCGCGCAGATGCGCCATATGTCACGCGCAATCTGTGGTGCCAGTCCTTCGGTGGCTTCGTCCAGGATCAGTACATCGGGGTTGGTCATCAGTGCTCGGCCGATGGTCAGCATTTGCTGCTCGCCGCCGCTGAGTTGCTGGCCACCATGTGCCAGGCGCTCCTTGAGGCGGGGGAAGGTGTCGAGCACGCGCGCGTAAGTCCAATCCTGCCCGGCTTTGGCGCGTGCCCGCGCGGCCTGCGTGTTGCCTGCACGGGCCGCCATCTTCAGATTTTCGACCACGTTCAAGGTGCCGAAAATGCCACGGCCCTCTGGAACGAAGGCGATGCCCATGCGGGCAATCACGTGAGGCGCGCCGCCGGTCATATCGATTCCCATGACTTCAACGCGGCCCGAGCGCGGCTTGACCAGGCCCATCAGACTTTTGAGCAGTGTGCTCTTGCCCATGCCGTTGCGGCCCATCAGGCCGATGGTTTCACCCTGGGCCACGGAAAAGTCGACGCCGCGCAGGATGTGGCTGGCGCCATAGAAGGTGTTCAGGTCTCTCGCATCAATGAGCAGGTCGGCCATGTCAGTGAGCATCCTCTCCCAGGTAGGCCGCCTGCACGGTGGCATCGGCGCGGATATGTGCCGGGGCGCCGCCAGCGATCACCTGGCCGTTGACCATCACGGTGAGATGATCGGCAAGCGCGAACACGGCGTCCATGTCGTGCTCCACCAACAGAATTGCGTGGTCTTTTTTGAGGCGCAGCAGCAGGGCCACCATCTGCTCGGCTTCGGCTACACCCATGCCGGCCAAGGGTTCGTCCAGCAGCAGCACCTGCGGTTCGGTGGCCAGTGTCATGGCGATCTCCAGTTGCCGGCGTTCGCCGTGGCTGATGGCCGCGGCAATCGCATTGCGGCGCGCGGACAGGCCGGCGACTTCGATCGCCGTCTCGCAGCGCGCATGCGCCGCGCGTGACGCCGACGCAGGGAGAATCCAGCGCAACGGGTTCCAAGGTTGTTGCGGATCGCGCGACTGCGCCGCCAGGAAAACGTTGTCCCAGACACTGAAGGGCAGGAAGATGTTGGTTATCTGGTAGCTGCGGCCCAGGCCCTGGCGCGAGATGGCTTGCGGGCTCCAGCCTGTGACGTCCTGCTTGCCCAGCATGACGCTTCCTGATGTCGGGGGCAGATCGCCAGAGAGCAGGTTGGTGAGCGTCGATTTGCCGGCGCCATTGGGCCCGATGACGGCATGGATGCGGTCCTGCCAGAGGTCGATCGACACCTCGTTGACAGCTGCCAGACCGCCGAAGCGCTTGGTGAGTTTTTCGGCGCGCAGCAACACCTCAGCCATGGCGGTCCTCACGGCCAGACTTGCCGCCTGTGAGGCGTTGCACCAGACCCAACACGCCGCGCGGCGCGAACAGCACCACCAGCACGATGAAGGTGCCCATCCACAACTGCCAGTGCTTGCCCAGATTGACCCCGGCGATGGTGGGCAGGTCCTTGAAGACATGCAGCACATATTCGAACGTGAAGGCACCCACGATGGCTCCGGCAAAGTTGCCCATGCCTCCCAGGATGACCATCATGATGGCGTGGGCGCTCATGTGAAAACCCATGAGTTCGGGGTTGATGTAGCCGCTCTGCACGCCCCACAGGTATCCGGCCAGCCCGGCCAGCGCGCCGGCCAGCGTGAAGGCGCTGAGTTTGTAGCCAAAAGTGCCGAAACCCATGGCGCGCATCCGGTGCTCGTTGACTCGGATGCCGGCCAGCGCGCGGCCAAATGGGCTCCAGAGCAGGCGGCGAAGGAACCCGTAGACGAGCAGCACCAGCACCAGTATGAAGTAGTACAGGGCGATCTTGTTGTCCAGGTCGATCAGGGTCGCACCGGCAAAGGTGACCGAGGGCTTGAAGTTGATGTACAGGCCGTCGGACCCGCCCAGCACCTTGTTGTCGAAGAACAGGTAAAACACCATCTGGGCAAACGCCATGGTGACCATGATGAAGTAGATGCCGTGTGTGCGCACCACGAAGAACCCGATCACCAAGGCCGCGAGCCCCGACGCGAGCACGGCCGCTGGCAGGGTCCACCAGATGCTGGCGGCGGCGTCCTGCGGCATCAGGAATGCCAGCGCGTACCCGGCCAGGCCGAAGTAGGCGGCATGCCCCAGCGAGACCAGCCCGGTCAGGCCCTGCAGCAAGTCCAGGCTCATCGCGAAAATGGCCAGGATCATCATGCGCGTGACCATCTGGGTGTAGAAGTCGGTCCCGACGAAAGGAAACACCAGCAAGGCGGCCAGACACAGGCCCAGCGAGACCTGCACACCGCGCGGGAAAGTTTCAAGGTTGTCGCCGGTCATTGCTTGAAGAGGCCTTCAGGCTTCCACAACAACACGCCGGCCATGAGCATGTACACCAGCATGCCGGCGACCTGGGGCAACAGCACCTTGCCGAAGGTATCGACCAGCCCGACCAGCAACGCCGAGATGAGTGCCCCCCGCACCGAACCAATGCCGCCGATCACCACCACCACGAAACACATGATGAGCACCTGCGATCCCATGTTGGGATAGACACTCGAAATTGGCGCGGCGATGATGCCAGCTACGGCCGCCAGGCCCACGCCCAGCGCAAACACCACGGCATGGATACGCTTGATGTTGATGCCCAAGGCTTCGGTCATATCACGGTTGAAAGCGCCAGCGCGGATTTTCATGCCCAGCCGGGTCTTGGAGATGAGCAGGTACAGACCCAGGGCCAGTGCCACACAGACGCCCGCCATGAACAGCCGGTACACCGGGTACGCCTGGTTCTCGGTGAGTTGGATCGAGGCACTCAACAGGTCGGGCACCTTGACGCCGTGTACATCGTCGCCCCACAACATCGAGCGCAATTCCTCGAAGATGTAGATCAGGCCGAAGGTCAGCAAAACCTGGTCCAGGTGGCTGCGGTGGTAGAAATGCCGAAACAGCAGCCATTCGAGCAGCAGGCCAAAGCCGATCGCCAGCGCCACCCCGCCGAGAATCGCCAGCGTGAGGCTGCCAAACAGTGCGCTCAGCGAGTAGGCGAGGTAAGCACCCAGCATGTAGAAGCTGCCATGCGCCAGATTCACCACACCCATGATGCCGAAGATCAGCGTCAGGCCGGCCGCCAGCATGAACAGCAGCAGCCCATACTGCACGCTGTTGAGCAATTGAATCAGGAAGGTGGGAAAGTCCATGTCTTGAGGCGGAAAAAAAACGGCGGAGTGGGTCCGCCGCTGATCTTCCTGGTGCCTGGTGGAATCAGGCCATCTTGCAACCGGCACCGGAATCCGCCAGCGCCTTGGCCGCCACGCTGATGACTTTGTTCTCCTTGTTCTCGACCACCCGCAGGTAGATGTCCTGCACCGGATTGTGCGACTTGCTCATGGTCCACTTGCCGCGCGGGCTGTCGATGGTGGCGTTTTCCATGGCCTTGTACAACGCGGCCTTGTTGTTGAGGTCGCCTTTGACGGCGTTGGCGCCTTGCACCAGCAACAGGCCGGTGTCGTAACCCTGGACGGCGTAAACGTCGGGCTGCAGCTTGAAGGTCTTGGCATAGGCCAGGCGAAACGCCTTGTTGCGTGGTGTGTCGATGCCGTCACCGTAGTGCAGCGTGGTCATCACGCCGTCTGCGGCCGGGCCGGCTGCTTCCAGCACGCCCTCGGTCAGGAAACCCGAGCCGTACAGGGGAATCTTGCCTTTGAGCCCGGCGGCCGCGTAGTCCTTGATGAACTTCGGTGCACCGCCGCCGGCAAAGAAACAGGCCACCGCGTCGGGCTTGAGTGCGGCGATTTCGGTCAGCAGGGCCTGGAACTCAACGTTGGGGAAGGGCAACCCGAGCTCTTTGATGATGGTCCCGCCGGCGGCGGTGTAGCCCTCCTTGAAACCTTCGAAGGCCTCGTCACCAGCGGCGTATTTCCAGGTGATCCAGACCGCTTTCTTGTGGCCCTTGTCAGCCATGACCTTGCCCAGCGCACGGGTGGGTTGTGAGTTGGTGAAGCTGGTGCGAAACACGTTGGGCGCGCACTGTGCCCGGGTGGCGACGTGGACACCTGCGTTGGGGATCAGGCTCAGCACACCACTGTCGCGCGCCACTTTGTGGATGCCCATCTGCACACCCGAGTGCACGGTGCCGACCAGTACATCGACCTTGTCGCGCTGCACCAGTTTGTTGGCGTTTTCGATGCCCTTGGAGGGTTCGGACTCGTCGTCCACCTTGAAGAACTCGACCTCGCGTCCGCCGAGCTTGCCACCCTGCTCGTCGAGGGCCAGGCGGAAACCGTTCTCGATGGCCACACCCAATTGCGCAAACGCACCGGTGTAGGGGAGCATCAGGCCGACCCGCAGCTTGCCGCTTTGCGCACGCGCAATCGGGGACATCAGCAGCCCGGTGGAAGCGGCGCCAATCACTGCGGCGCAACGTGTGATGAGGAGACGTCTGGTTGTCATGGGTGTACTCCAATGGTGAAAAGTGTGTGGGCCACTTTAGCGTATGCAGGCGCGCGCGTCTGTGATGAAAAACCCGGAGATGGGGTATGTTCCCGTCAGTCCGACGGCTGCTGGTCATGTCCGATTTCCGCACGCAAGCGGTTTTTCTCTCGGTTGTTGCCTGCCACCATGGATGAAAACCAGTTCGGGGCTGCTGGCATCCGCGCCTGGAATGTTGGCGTCGTGGCCGGGTCGAACGCATCCTGCATGGCTGCCGGGGTCACTACAGGCGGCGGGAGCGGCGGGTCGATGTCGGATTTCATGGCTCAGACATTGCCCACAGCCCATCGGCGCAGGACCGGGTGTTCAAATACGTTCGCGGGCAGCGGCCTTGAAATGCGAATTCCCAGTTTTTTCAGTCTTTGCAGCGACACGATGAATTTCTCCGAGTCCCGGATCAGGGTGGACTCGGTGACTTCGAGCTCCAGGTAACGCGGATCGAGCCCGGACTGTGTGAGGGCGTTCTCGATGACAGACTCCACGCTTTGGCGCCGGAACTGCACGGGCGACAGGTTCACGGCCATCACAAAGGGTGCATGCCCGGCGGATTGCCAGGCGACCATCTGGCGGCATGCTTCCCGGATCACCCATTCCCCCATCTCCACGATGAGACCTGCCTTCTCCGCAGCTGGTATGAACAGTGCCGGCGCGAGAAGGCCTCCCTGCGCAGACTGCCAGCGGACCAGCGCCTCTGCACCCACCAGTTGCCCGGTGGTGATGTCCACGACAGGCTGGTAATGCAATATACGAACTCCTTGCGCGTCAAGGCGCTGCGCAAGCCGGCGATCGTGAGGCTCGAAGTCTGGAACAGGCGGCGGCCGCGCAGTGCCGATTCTGCGGCGTCGAGCCCGGCCTCATCGCCCACCATGTCAACTCATCGCCACAAGGCGGTCGGCGGGGTAGGGCAAAAGGAAGGATTTGCTGCGTTCGGCAGGTACATCGAGCCAATCGGCGTAACTGCCTTGCGGAAGGATCACCACCATGCGTTTCTCGTCTTGCGGCTTGTGAAAGCAGCGCATCAGCGCGTGGTCGGCGGCCGGGATGGTGAGCATCGAATAGCTGTGGATGACGCCCGCCCCGGGGCCATTCCAGGACGACCACAATCCGGCGATGCCCATCGGCTCCCCATCGGCACGTTCGATGCGTGTTGGCACTGCGCGCCCGGACCGCCAGTCGGGTTCGAAGATGGCATCGGCGGCAATGATGCAATGCTGCGCAAACCGCCAGGCGTCGCGAAAGCTGGGTTTCTCGTGTACGGTCTCGCTGCGAGCGTTGTAGGTGTGGCGTGCCAGCTTCGCGTCTTTGGCCCAATGCGGGAGCAGGCCGAACACACCCTTCAGCGCCTCGACGGCCGGCACCGCGTCGTCTCCGGCGCCCTGTGCGCGCGGGCGTCGCAGCATCAGGCCTGCGTAACCGGGCCAGACGTCGTACTTCCCACTATCGTCGGGTGGATAGACGCCGAATTGCCTGAAAAAGCGCTCCCGCTCCTTCACCGCCTGGTAGTGGCTGCACATGTGCCGTCATGCCGCTGGGGAATCTGGCTCGCAAGGCTTATTGCTTACGCATCATGATGGTTTTGACCCAGCCAGTGCCGCTGGAGGTCTCGACCTTCAGGAATCCGTCTTTTTCTTCACCACCAAAAATGACCTCGTCCGATTTGCCCAGCGTGGCCACGACCGCGCCTTCGGCTGCCGTGCGATAGGCCTTGACCCCGGCGATCTTGGGAACGTAGACGTCTCCCGCCTGACCGGCGCCGGCCTTGACGCTGGTGCTCGCATTGGCCTGGTTCGCGGCACCGGCACGGGCCTGTACCAGCGACGGGTTGTCGCGGATCGCCAGCACGATCTTGTTCCAGTTGTCCAGGAAGGATGCTGAAACGATCTTGCCCTCGGCCGTGCTGGTATAGCCACCCAATGCTGCGCCGCCGCCGCCGCCAAACAGGACCGCGCCAACGTTGAAGTCGGTTTTTTGGGCGCTGCCTTCTGCGGCAGCGACTTGCAGGCCGGAGCGGGTGTCCGCCATGGTCATCGAGGTTTGTGCCTCCTTGAATTTGAGGCCACCCGCGAGCGCCCCCAGCAGGCCGAGTTTGCCGCCAAATCCGGCCAAGCCGCCCCCGATGCCGCCCGCATTCGGGTTGGAGAACACCACGCTCGGCGTGACCACGAAGTCGGCCGCGACCATCTGGCCTTGGCCGACGTTCTGGCCGGCCTGCAACTGGCCACCGGTGGCCAGTGCGCGCTCTTGCATCAGGTTCTGGAAAGCCGCGCCGCGCTCCACGACCTGGAAGCAGTTGGATTGCTGCACGATCAGGCGGATCATGCCCGAGGGCGATTGCAGGCCAATCTTGAGCAGCGCCTGCAAGACCGCGTCCTGTGGCTCGACGACCGCCAGCGTTCCTTTGGGCGTGTCACATTTTTCGACCTTGGTGACGTCTCCGGCAGGGCCACTGGCGCCGCCGAGTGTCTGGGCCTGTGCTGGGGGCAGCAAGCCCAGCGCCACGACGGCGGCGCAGGCGAGGGGCAAACGGAGTTGACGGGGTGAATTGGACATGGGTTGGCTCCACTGGGACGGTTTTGAGAAAAAACTGCTGCGACTGTTTCAGGCAACAGGACGACCAGCCGGGAGGCCGGTCCAGTCCGATGCACAGGTATTGACAGCGGGATTCACGGTCAGCTTCAAAGTATATGCACTCACGCCCGGGCCTTGCGGCGCTGCAGTGCGGCCACGCCACAGGCGCAAGCCAGCGCCAGCAGCATGTCCCAGCCTCCAGCACCGCCGCCCGAACTGGCGGCGGCGACGGCGGCGGGTGCGACCACCGTGACCACTGTGCTGGTCACAGCGGTGGCGCCCAGGTTGTCGGTGACGGACAGCGTTATCGTGACTTCTCCACTGGATGTGGCGACCAGCACGGCGGTTGGGCCGTTGGTCGTACCACTGAATCGCGCACTTTGCGCGCCGTTGGTGATAGTCCAGGCGAACGTGGCAAGAAGGCGACCCGTCGCTGGGACGGAGGCACTTGCATCGAGTGTGATGCTTTCACCAGCGGTTGGGGACGGATTCGGGACGCGGATCGAGACTGCTGGTTCAAGTGCCTTTGCGACTGCTGCGGCGACATTCAACAAGCCGGCTCCGCAGGTGCTGGTGGTGCAGTAACACTCCAGTTGGTCCACGCCATTGGGAGCACGACAACTGCTGACAGCCGCGTCCGCGCCGGAGGTCGGGAATACCCGCGCAGTGCCCTGCAGCGCCGCCTTGATCTGCGAGGGCGAGAGGCCAGGATTCACAGACAACATCAGGCCCACCGTGGCGGCCACCAGTGGCGCGGAAAAGCTCGTGCCAAGTGTCGTGTTGAAGCTGTTGCTGTAGATATGGTCTGTCGCCACCGTGGTTCCGGCATTGGTGGTTGTAAGCAGCGAGTAGAGGCACGGCCCGGCCAGATTGACGCAATTTCCGGCTGGCGCCGCAATGGCAACTTCGGGGCCCACGCTGGAGTACCCGACCTTGGTTCCGATGTGCCGGACACCCGCCACTGCAATGGCGCCAGGGCAGTTGGCTGGTGTATTGACCGCCAGGCCATCCTGGTTGCCGGCAGCCACCACCACCGATACGCCGGCCGCGCCCAACTCGGCCAGAACATCGCGGTACGACGCGGCGCAGCTGTCCGAGGAACCGAGGCTCATATTGATCACACGTGCCGGGTGCATGTTGGCCACGAGGACGGGGGTACCTACTCCGACGTCGGCCGACAGACCACTCGCCCAGCGCATGGCGGCAATGATGTCGGAGTCAAAACCTCCACAGCGCCCCAGCACCCGCACCGGTAGCACCATCACATCACGGGCTGCACCTGCAATACCCACGCCGTTGTTGGTGGCGGCGCCGATCAGGCCTGCCACCTGTGTTCCGTGCCAGCTGCTGTTGCGGGCCGGCTGCCCGAATCCGCACTCGCCGGCCGTGGAGAAATCACCCGGGTCTGTCGGGTCCGGGTCCCGGCCGCTGCCATCGTTGCCAGCCGTGGTGCTTTCAACGAAGTCGTAGCCCGGGTGCAGTTTAGCCGCCAGGTCCGGGTGGTCCAGCAGGACGCCGGTATCGAGAATGGCCACAGTGATCGTTGGTGAGCCATTGGTGATGTCCCAGGCGCCGACGGCATTGATCGCTGACATGGTGGTGCTGTCCGGTGCGTGCAAATACCATTGGCCGGCGACTGGTGTAATGCTGGTTTGCCCTCCAGGCAGAAACGGGTCGTTGGGTAATGCCAGCAGGCGGCGGCGCTGGTCGGGTACGGCCCATTCCACGTCCACCATGGCGGACAGTTGTGCCGCCAGTTGCGACGACGACATGCCGGCACCGCGCAAGCCCTGCGTGCGTGGGCCCAGCACCCGGCCATCCGTCAGGGAGATTTTCAGCCGCTCAGCCAGAGTTGCGGCATGTTGTGGCCTGGGACTGGTCCGGCCGATGACAGATTGCGTGCGCATCAAGGCCGCATCTGAACGGTATTTCACGATCACGCGGGCCTCGGAGGTGTCCGGGCCTTCAGAGCCTGCCAGCAGTGGCGCCGGCACTCGTTCGCCTGGCACCGCCTCGGGCAGCTGACCCAGCGACACGGCCACCAGCAACAGGAGCAAGGCCATGCGCCGTGCGAAATGCAAATTCATGGGTGGTGCGACAGAGCGGGAGTGCGACGATGCTAGCAGCTTGCGCCGGACTGTCGGCGACTGGCTTCGACATGGCTGGCAGGCGCTTGCGCATCGAGGGGTGCAGGGTTGCCCGGACGTGTGTCACTCGGTCAAACATTGCGGGTACCGTCACCCGGGCCGCTCGTCAGCTTGCGCCCGCCTGCAGTCAAGCCTTGGAGGCCTTTTGGCTCCGGCGGCGTTGTGCCATCGCAAGGGCTGCCATTGCCGTGCCCAGCAAGGCCAGCGTGCCCGGCTCCGGCACTGTGCCAGGCGGCGGAGGGTCAGCGGTGATCATGTCCTGGTAGCTTGAGGACTCCAGCGTCATGACGAATTGGGGCTCGAGCGCGTTGGTGTTTGGCATGGCGGCGAAGAAGGACGTCATCCATTGCTGGGTCGCGGTTTCGAGTCGGGCCGCTTTGAACGCGCCAGTCGTCAGGTTCCAAGCGGCGTCAGCAGTTTCGTATTTGCTTTCCCAGATGCCGAGCTGGATGGCAGCCCCCTGATAACCGTCCATCGGGTGCAGCCAAGCGTACTGGTCGTTGGTGTGTTTGGCGTCGTTCACCACCTTGTTCACAGCGCCCAGGAAGTCCCGGGTGCGCGCCAGTTCGCCATTCAGGTTTACCGTGTAGTCCACGCTCCATCCGTGGTTGATGTTCTGGTAGATGTCGTAGCAATACATGTACAGGTCGTTGAGCCCATCGACAAATATCGATGCAGGGACGCCCTGGACGTTGGAGCCAGTACCCTGGAAACGGCCGGCCGACACGTATTCGGTCACAGGGTTGGTGGCATTTGGATATTTGAAGGTGATGTCGACGTTGTCCCAACCCGATCCGTTGAAGATGGGGTTGTCGAATTGGATGTGGACCGACGGGGTTGGCGTAGCGGAGCAAACGCTGGCCATGGTGCAGGCCATGATGGCAAGGGTGTGTCGAATGGATGTCATGGGTGGTCTCGATGAGATGGTGCAAGGTCATAAGCACAACCTGTGCCACATGCGCAAGTATTTGATTAGTATAGAGAAATTGTTAATATTGCTGTTCCGCAGCAATTTGTGTAAGTCATTCCGACGGTAGTGTCGAAATAAGTTACACATCTTTCGGCTTCTCATTTCACCCGCCGGTTCTGTAGGGTTCCGGTCGTTGTTTGCGTACACATTTGCCGGCAGACGGTGCCCGGAAGCCGGGACGCAAGGAGGAGCCACTTCGCCAGCGCCGGCGCCGTGGCCGGAGCCAGGGCGATGACCGCTCAATAATGCGGGGGGATGTCGTCGTGCAGTCCGCGCGTGTTCCCTGCCTCGGGCGCCTGTTGCTGCAACGTGCGCATTTCCCGGATCAGCATGTCGATCTGTTCCTGCTGCCGGAAAACAGTCTGGTTCAAGGTGTCGAGCAGGTCCTCACCAAAACTGCTCTTGATCTCAAGGTTGGTCAGGCGCTTTTCGATGTCATGCATGTGGTTTTCCATGCCGCTATTGGACATGAGTTGCGCCGCTCGCTGATGGCAGCGAGCCCCGTTGAAGACCCGTGAAATCGGTCTATAGAATGCGCCACCCGGGCCGATAAGGAACATAGGCGCCAGTGGAAACCGTCAAGTGTTTCAGGCACCGCCGGATGCGTCGCCGCGCCGCCGGAATTGCGGGTCTATTGAAGGGGCATTCATGTCAAGAAGCACAGTCCACGCACGCGGCCACGGAGTATGCGCACCGGAATTGACCACCGTCAGGACGGGTGTACCAATCGCCCCTGACGACAAAAACGCCTATGGGGATGCGGCCAACGACGCCGTAGCGTCCAGTGCGGCGCAATCGCACTCGAGTGATCGACTCGAGCAGGTTTTTGGCCCCAACTTGAATATCAGTGCCTGGTATGCGATCAACGGTACCGCAATGGCTTGAGCGCTGGCCGTTTTCGGCTTACGCCCATGACAACTGCCACTCCGGGTATTGGCGCTGTTCTGCCGCAGTGCCATCACTCACGCGCCAGTCAAGGCTTGAAATTAGTCTGGTGCGCACGCTTCATCGGGCCGTGAGCGTCATGAGGATGTCTGCGTACCAGACACAGTTGAGACCGAGGGCTTCGTCGAGCACGAGATCCCGTGTGCCGACATCCAGGCGCGCAGAGTGCACGCCCAGTAAACGCCAGGGCAGACTTTTTCTTCTCGAGGCGGGCCGGCCGCTGCGCATCACCACGGGTGCGCCACTCGTGCCCCGATGGGTGCGGGCATCGGTCAGAAAGTAGCCTTGGCCCTGAAAACGCAAACCGTACGACGACGCCATGGCGGCTTGGCGTACCACCGGCATATGGTGCAGGGTGTCGTGAAAGCCGAGCGGGAAACCTACGACCAGCAAGGATGCTCCGATCTCCACGCGTTCGCCAGAGAGGGGTAGATGACCTGGAGTGAATGCGCGGTAGACAGCGGTCGCGGGCAGGGCGGAATGCTCGAGTTCGATCACGGCAACATCGATGTCGCCGGCGGCATCCAAACCCTGGCGCCAGATTCTTTCGTCATCCTGGTACAGGGGTACCGAGAACCCGGTGGACTGCGTCATGTTCTCCGAGTCGATGTGCATTTCGATTTCGAGCCGGTCCGGGACATGTCCGTTTTGCGGGTCGAACATCACATGCCGGCTGCTGACCAGGAACAGGCGTTGGTCCCGTTCAAAGAAGAAACCGCTGGCACGCGTGAGCAGTTGTGCACCGCGGAATGTGGCAATACGTGCGGCAGTCAGCAGGAGGGACTCAATCATGGTGTGGCAGTGGGGCGGGGTCGTAGATGGTACCTGCGCGCCGTCCCAGCGTGGTTCAAGCGGCGTGTAGGCATCGATCCTGATCCCGAGCGGCGCCAGGGTCCGGCAGACGGACTGCGACGGGTGCCTGTCATGATTCGGTCATCCTGCCCTCCTGCGGCCCCAGTGTCCGTGCGCCAGCGCACATTACGCTGCAGGCAGCAATACAGGCCGGATGTGTGCACGAGGTCAGTCAAACCTTGTGGACGAAATGCCGACTTTTTCTCACTGATCCGCTGTTGGCGAGCCGCGCTGCTCCAATGAGCGGGTGGCAATGAATCTTCTGATTTCGGGGAAATCCCATCATGAACTCCACATCCTCCATCGCGTTGTCGGGCATGCAGGCGGCTCAGGTGGCGCTTCAGACCTCTGCCCACAATGTCGCCAATGTAGCGAGCGCTGGTTATCGCCGTCAGGAGCTGGTCCAACTTGCGCAGGCTGACGGTGGCGTCACGGCAGCGACACGCGTGGCAAGCAGCGAAGGGCCGGCGCTGTTAGCGGATGTTGTGGCACAAATCGAGGCAAAAAATGTCTATTCGGCCAGCCTTTCCATGTTCAAGGCAGCCAATCGACTGACAGGTGTTTTGCTGGACGAATCCGCTTGATTCGCCAGCATGCTTGGCGACGCCACCTCGAAATTGTGAGCCGTGGCGACTGTTCTGTAAGGCCGGCTGGCCGCCGAACGAAGTGACGATTGGTTAGCCAAGCGCCGTGCGGCCTTATCCTATCGGCCCGGTCTTTTTCAGTATGGCATACACAGCGTCCTTGAGCGCGAGTTTTTCCTTCTTGAGTTGTTCAATCTGAACCGGTGTACCAGCGTCGATGTGCGACTCCATCCGCTTGATCCGCTGGTCGAGTGCATTGTGCTGTTCAAAAAGGCGCGAAAAGTGCCCATCCGACGTTTTGAGTTGGGTGATTTGGTCGCGGTATTCAGGGAACATGTCGCCTCTCGTGGTTGAAGTGAGTCGGTGGCGTTGGTCGGCTCAAAAAGGCAGACAGGATGGCAAGGCATTTGCCGGAGCCGAC
>JAYVRP010000810.1:0-4233 GCA_043776215.1 Rhodoferax sp.
TTCCCTGAATGTCGTACAACGGCCACCCTTGACCAGGGTGGACAGGGCGCAGACTGGTGGGCACGGGTTGGCTGCGGGTCAGAATTCGAAGGTGTCACCTTCGCGGGCGAGGCGCGGCTCCGGCCCCCCGGGAAGGGGTGACCGCGCTGCGAGCGCCTGTGCGAAAGCTGCTTCCAGCGCGTCGTCGCTGCGTGTTGGTTCATGGTGCGTGCAAAACAGCACGCGCACCTGCGCGCGCCTGGCGTAGTCGAGACTGGAATCGAAACTGCCGTGTCCCCAGCCCCGCTTGGCCGGGTATTCCTGCTGCGTGTAGGAGCTGTCGGCAATCAGCACATCCACGCCCTGCATGGCGCGCACGATGGTTTGGTCCTTTTCGTCGACAAACTGCTGGTATTCGCGGTAATCTGGATCGCCCGGTTCGTAGATGTTGTAGGGGGGTTCGTGGTCCCCGGTGAAGAAGACTGATTTGCCGCCACTCTCGATGCGGTAGCCGAAGTTGATGACCGGGTGATTGAGTAAGCAGGGAGTGACGGTTGCCGTGCCCAGTTGGATGGGCTGTTCCGGGGTGAGTGTGATGTATTCCATGCGCGCCTTGAGCTCGGCTTCACGCACCGGAAAATAACTGTACTGCAACTGCACCGACATGACTTGCTCGATCCCGTTGCCCGAAATCGGGTCGAAGGCTCCGTGCAGGCGCAGAGTATTGCCCGGAATGAAGTTGGGAACAAAAAATGGCAGCCCCTGGATATGGTCCCAGTGTGAATGGGTCAACAACACATTGGCTGCGAGTGGCATTTCCGCCAACAGTGTTTGCGACAGTGGAAATATCCCTGTGCCCGCATCCAGGATGATCAACTCGTTGCTGTCGGTGCGGATTTCAATACAGGTGGTGTTGCCGCCGTAGCGCACCGTCTTGGGCCCCGGTGAGGCGATGGAGCCTCGTACACCCCAGAATCGGATCTTCATGCGAGTTTCCTCATGCGTTTGAGAACCTTCTGGATTCCTCGATCAGCGGCTCCAGGTTCCCCAGAGATTCGATCACCGCGTCGAGATCGCCGCCGAGCCGCCGCGCAATGGCTGGCGGCAACTCGGAGATGTGGGGATTGCCCGCAAACCCGATCTGCAGTTTCTTGCTGATCTGGTTGGCCGCGAAGACAGATGCGATCATGGGCGTGTCCAGGATGTCCGGGCCGAACTGGTGGCGCACGGTTTCGATCATGTGAGGTGAGAAGCGCCACTTCTCGAGCAGCATCGCACCCACCATGGCGTGGTCAATGCCAATGACCTGCTGCAATGCAAGGTGCAAGGAGGTCCCGTTCTGGCGACTGATTTGCAGCGCTTGCTCCAACTGTTCCGGCATGAATCTGGCCAGCACCACTTTGCCGAAGTCATGCAGCAGACCGGCAACGAAGCAATCCATTGGATCGGCGTCACGCAGCCGTGTGGCCAGTTGCCGCGCAATCCCGGCCGTGGCGACCGAGTGAACCAGGTAGTCCTGCCAATTGAAACCCGCCGCATTGTCAGCGGGCAACATCCCGATAGCTGCCATGCCCAGAGCCAGGTTCTTGGTGGCGTTGAAACCCAGGTACACCACGGCGTGTCCGATCGAGCTGATTTGCCGGGGTAGGCGGAAGTAAGCCGAATTCACGACCTTGAGCATCTTCACCGTCAGAACCGGGTCCCGGTCGATCACCAGGACCAGTTCCTTGGGCGTGGACGCAGGGTCCTTCGCCAGCTCAAGAATGCGCAGCACGCTCTTGGGAAACGCCGGCATGCGGTCGATGGCCGTCGCGAGTTCCTGTGCGGTTTGTGGGGTCATCGTCATGGCCGGATTTGTGTATCAGTGATTGTCTCAGTGAAAAGACGGGTGCCGCAACCAGCACACTCAGTGTTTCAGACGGCCGACGCCGAAACCTTGCATATCCAATTCCGGCGCGTGGCCAAGAACCATGTCGGCGAGGGCGCGCGACGATCCGCAAGCCAGTGCCCAGCCACTGGAGCCATGGCCGAGATTGAGCCACAAGCCAGGGATACCGCTGGCGCCGACCAGGGGGGGGCCGTCGGGCAACATGGGGCGCGCCCCTTTCCACTCCTGGATTGCATTGGTCCGGCTTGCGGCTCCCGGGAACCAGTCATGCAGCACCTTGTACAAGGTCTGAAGGGACCCTGGGTGTTTCCGGTCCAGGCGGCCACCGAGTTCCGCGCTGCCGGCCACGCGCACCCGCTGGCCGAGCCGGGAGATGGCCACCTTGTAGTGTTCGTCCATGATGGCGCTGCGCGGCGCGTTCAAAGGTTCACGGATGGCAGCGCTCAGGGAATATCCGTAGACTGCGGCTAACGGAATGTGCAGGCCCAAAGGACGCAGCAGCGCCGCCGACGCCATCCCCGCGCACATGACGACTGCGTCGAATCCAGGCATTGGTGTTTGCCCCTGCAATGCAACGGCCAGCCCGCGTGTGGTGTCAATTCCCGCTACGTGTGCGTTGAACTGGAACCGCACACCCATGCGTTGCGCCTCGTTCTTGAGCAGCAGCGCAAACTGGCGGCAATTGCCGACTTCATCCTCGGGTAGCTGGATGGCGCCTGCAAACCGGGTATCGGGACTGAGGGCGGGCTCAACCTGTCGCGCCTGCTCGGGTTCGATCAACGCGAATTTGACGCCAGCCTCCCGCAACACCTGCAGGCCCGGCTCGACCAAGGCGCGGTCCCGGTCGGTGCGCAGAAGGACCAGGTAACCGTCGCTGCGGTCATAGTCGAGATGCAGGTAGTCGGTGATGGCGTGCAGCCGGCTGCGGCTGTAGAAGGCCAGCGCCTGCAGCCGCGCCCGGTTCGCACGGTAGACATCCAGGCGGCACGCACGGTACCAGCGCCACATCCAGCTGAATTCGGACAGTTGCAGTGGCAGACCGATCTTGATGCTGGCATGACGGCGCAGCAATTGCGAGAGCAACTTGCCAGGCATGCCCGGGGCGGCCCACGGCGTCACGTAGCCGGGTGCAATGATTCCTGCGTTGGCGAAACTGGTTTCCTCGGCTGCTGCGCCGCAGCGCTCGAAGACAGTCACCTCATGGCCGTCGCGGCCCAGCTCGAATGCGGTCGTGACGCCAATGATGCCCGCACCGATGACTGCAATTTTCATGAATTCCCTGGGTTCTTGTTGTTCTGCCGGCAGTGCCGGTCAGTGTCCCGGCGCTAGCAGGTGCGCAACAACTGTTCGATTTGACGCGCGACGTTCAGGACACCATCATCGCGCATCGCGCCATGCCAGACCATCAGACCCACCGGTAATTCGTCGGGTGCCTGACAGGGCAGCGAGATGGCGCAACCATCCAGCATGTTGACCACGCTGGTATTGCGCAACAGGCGGGTATTGACCAGGAAGAAGGCTTCGTCACGAACAGCCCCGGGCGCCAGCGCTGCAATGGCCGGTGCCACCATCGGTACGGTCGGAGTGAGTACGGCGTCAAAGGGTGCCAGGCGCGTCTCAACGCGGGTGATCCAGGCGGCGCGCGCGTGCAGCAGATCCACGTAGTCGGCAGCACCCATGCTTGCTCCGCGTCGGATACGCGCCGCCACCCGGGGGTCGTAAGACTCCCCATGCCGGGCCAGCAACTCGCGGTGCCAGGCATAACTCTCGGCGGCAGAAAAGCCGCCGCTGGCATTGATTGCGGCTAGCTCTTCGAGCTCGGGCAACTGGATTTCGTCGATGGTGGCGCCATGGCTACGCAGTAGCTGCAGGGTGCGCTGGTAGGCGGCCGACACCGTGCCGTCGAGATCGTCCTGCAACAGGTTGCGAACGACGGCCAGCCGGTAGGCGCCCAGCGGCGCCGCGCTTCTGGTGACCATGCGCATGGCCAGTATCTCGTGGGCCACAATGGCGTCCTCGACGGAACGTGTCAAGGCGCACACGGTGTCGAGTGTCGTGGACAGCGGCACCGCGCCAGTGGTCGGTACCAGTCGCGCGGTGCTCTTGAATCCGACGATGCCGTTCAGGGCAGCGGGGATGCGGATCGATCCGCCGGTGTCCGAACCCAGACCGATGAAAGCCGCGCCATTGGCAACCGACACCGCCGCGCCAGAGGACGAACCGCCTGGAATCAAGGGTTCGGCGCGGCTGGCTGCATTGGCGGGGGTACCGAAATGCGGATTGATGCCCACGCCGGAGAAGGCAAACTCGGTCATGTTGGTGCGGCCAGTGATGGCTGCGCCGGCGCCTCTCAGGCGGGCGACGGC
>JAYVRP010000811.1:0-4231 GCA_043776215.1 Rhodoferax sp.
AAGGCCAGCAGCATGACCTCCGGCAAGCGCATCAGGCCGCGATGGGCGGCAAAACCCGCCATCAGCAACACGGTCTCGCCCTCCAGAAATGTGCCGATGAAAACCGCCAGGTAGCCGTGGTCTGCCACCAGTGAGGCGATCTTCACGCCGTGTGCTCTTCATTGGCGGCATCCCGGGCGCCAAACCGGAGGTCAACCCGCAGGCCACCCAGGCTGTCAGACTGACCCAGCGTGAGGCTGGCCTGGTGCTGGCGGGCGATGGCATGGGCAATCGCCAGGCCCAGCCCGCTGCCATTTCCCGCGACCCGCGAACCGCGGAAGAAGCGCTCGAACGCGTGGGTGCGTTCCGGCTTCGGTATGCCCGGGCCGGAGTCCTCGATGCTCAGGCAGGTGGTGCCGTCCACCTGTGTGATCCGGATGTCCACCTGCCCACCGGTGGGCGTGTACTTGATCGCGTTTTCCAGCAGGTTGCGCAGCAGGATGACGAGCCCGTCGGCGTCACCGCGCACGACAGCCGCCGTCGAGGGCATGAAGCCGATGTCGATGCCGCGTTCCTGCGCCTGCGGAAATACCTCGCTCACCGCTTGTTGCACCAACTCCTTCAGGTCCAGGTCCAGTGCCGGGACGCTGGCGTGCCGGTCTCCGGTGGCCTCATGGCGGGCCAGCAGCAGCAACTGGTTCATCAGACGGATGGCGCGGTCGATGCCCTGGTGCAAACGCTGCGCCGCCTGGTGCCGCTGGGCCTCGTCCTGGGTGCGCTCCAGCGCTTGCGCCTGCAGCTTGAGCGCGGTCAGCGGGGAGCGCAGCTCGTGGGCGGCGTTGGCCACGAAGGCCCTTTGCGCGTCGAACGCGAGCTGCAGCCGGCCAAACAGCAGGTTGATCTCCTGGACTAGCGGAAGTACCTCGTCGGGCAGGCCGTCCTGCGGCAGCGCAGAGAGGTCGTTCACCGCGCGCTCCGCCACCTGCTGGCGCGTGCGCTCCAGCGGGTCCAGGCTGCGCCGGATGATCCACCACAGCACCAGCATGAGGATCGGCGCGATCACGGCCATGGGCAAGGTCGCGCGCGCCGCAAGTGCGCGCGCACGTGATTCGCGGTCGTCCATGTCCTGGGCAATCTGGATTGTCTGCAGGTCGGACTGCATGGAGTAGACGCGGTAACGCACACCGTCGTGGGTGAGGTCCGAGAATCCCAGCACAGCGTGCGCCGGCAGCGCAATCCGCCGTGACTGGAACAGCGTCGCGCCGTCGGCACCCCAGATCTGGATCATGGTGTCCACGGCGCTGTCGCCTTCGAGTTGCGGCACGGCCAGCGGGGGCCCGCCGCGCAACGCGTAGGCCATTTGTTGCAGGTGGTAATCGAACATGGCATCGGCCTGGCGCAGGGCGCCCCGATACGCCGACACAGCCTGAAACACCGCAGCCAGCAGAATGGCCGTCATCACCGACACCAGCAAGCGTCGGCGCAGGGAGTGGGAAGCGCCGGTCAGCATGGCCCGGTTTCAGCCACGCGGCATCACATAACCCAGCCCACGCACCGTCTGGATCACTGCGTTGCCAAGCTTCTTGCGCAGCCCATGGATGTAGACCTCGACCGCGTTGCTGCTGACGTCGTCTTTCCAGCTGTAGAGCTTCTCCTCGATCTGCGTCCGCGAAAATACCACGCCCGGGCGCGACATCAAGACTTCGAGCACAGCCCATTCACGCGCAGACAGCGCGATGTGCACGGCGCCGGACGCGCCGGTTTCCTGGTGCGTGACCTCGCGTGTGACGGGGTTGAGTCGCAAGCCGTGAATTTCCAACACCGGCTCTGCCCGACCGGCGCTGCGCCGCACCAAGGCCCGGATGCGCGCCAGCAGCTCGTCCATGTCGTAGGGCTTGAGCACGTAATCGTCGGCGCCGGCATCGAGGCCGGCGACCCGCTGCTGCACGGCGTCGCGCGCTGTGACAATCAGGACGGGTGTTGCGTCCTTGCGTCCACGCAGCGCCTTGAGCACGTCGATGCCATCGCGCCGGGGCAGGCCCAGGTCCAGCAGCACCAGGTCGTAATGCTCGCTGCGCAGGGCGGTGTCGGCCATGTCACCGTCTCGGACCCAATCGACTGCGAAATGTTCGGCGCGCAGGAGATCGAGGACGGTTTCGCCAATCATGGAGTCGTCCTCGACAAGCAACAGGCGCACAGGGCAGCTCCTGGGAAAATCGAGATTGTGCTCTGGTCGGCTTAGAGCGGTCTTAAGCTCCCGCCGCGCCAGTCTGTGCGGCGGTCATGCCGGGCACACCAGTGTCAGGGCCGACCGCCCAGCGGCCGCACGGCCGCAATCACCTGCGCAACTCAGGGCGCGTCCACACCGAGAAGTTCGGCCAGCGCCGGGGTGGCCATCGCGCCGTTGTGGGTGACCGTCGCACCGGTGCGCGGGTTGCGCGCCACAAGGAAAGGCACCGACTCCATCCCCAGGTTGTTGAACAGGGTCGTGTTGTTCTTGATCGCCTGTGCCATTTCCGGCGCCACGCTGGCCGATGCGGAGATGCCGCCCTGGCCCGCCAACATCGCCTTTTCGTGCTCGGCCATGTCTTTGGCTGGATCGACGGCGGACAGCAGTGCCGCACCCTGGCTGGTGCTGGAGGCATTGAGGAGGCCAACCGGAATCCAGATGAACTTTACTTTCTTCTGCAGCGGCACAGACGCCTCCCACAGGTGTGCGCAGTGCGGACACTGGGTGTCGAAGAAAACGTACACCGCGTTGGCGCTCATCATGGCCCCGACCGTGAAACCTTTGGCCTCTGCGGCGACGATCTCCACCGATGGTGTGCGTTTGGGGCTGTCCTTCGCGGCTGGTGTGTCCGGTTTCGAGCAGCCGGCGATGGCCAGACAGGTGACGAACAACATGGTCAGGAGCAGTTTGGCAGAGGTCATGGGGTGCAGGGGTGTTCCCGGTGGTGAATTTTGGGCCATTATCGTTGCGGACGTGCCCCGCACATCTGTGCTGGCGCACGCCTTGCCCGGCTGGAATTGCGCGTCGCGCCGGAGGAGTCGCTCGCAGCCGTACGTGGTTTTGAACTCTATGGCGAGGTGTTGGTTTGCCGGTAACCGGAAATCGGGCCCTACCGGGTGCCGATGCGGCTTAATCCGTGAGCCGTGCCTGGTGGCGCGCAATTTGTGAGCGCACCTGGGACGGCGCCGTGCCACCAAGAATATTGCGGGCGGTCAGGGAGCCGCGCAGGCTCAGCACGTCGAAAACATCCGCTTCGATTGCCGGATTGAATTTTTGCAGTGCCTCCAGCGGCAACTCCGACAGGTCGACCCCCCGGGTGATTGCGGCCTTGACGGCGTGCGCGACGGTTTCGTGCGCGTCACGGAACGGCAAGCCCTTTTTTGTCAGGTAGTCGGCCAGATCCGTGGCGGTCGCGTAGCCCTTGAGGGCGGCACGTTCCATGGCCTGAGGGCGCACTGTGATGCCACCCACCAACTCGGCAAATATGCGCAGGGTGTCCTTGAGCGTATCGACACTGTCGAACAAGGGCTCCTTGTCTTCCTGGTTGTCCTTGTTGTAGGCCAGGGGCTGGCCTTTCATGAGCGTGAGCAGGCCCATCAGGTGACCCACCACGCGACCGGTCTTGCCGCGCGCCAGTTCGGGTACGTCGGGGTTCTTCTTTTGCGGCATGATGGAACTGCCGGTACAAAAACGGTCGGCAATGTCGATGAAGCCGAAACTCTGGCTCATCCACAACACCAGTTCTTCGCTCAGGCGACTGATGTGCACCATGGCCAGGCTGGCCGCGGCGGCGAACTCGATGGCGAAATCGCGGTCGCTCACCGCATCCAGGCTGTTCTGACACACACCTTCCATGCCCAGTGTGGCGGCGACACGTTCACGGTCCAGCGGGTAGCTGGTACCGGCCAGCGCGGCACCGCCCAGCGGAAGCCGGTTGACGCGCCTGCGTACATCCTGCATACGTTCGGCATCGCGCGAGAACATCTCGACATAGGCCAGCATGTGGTGCCCGAAACTCACCGGTTGCGCAACCTGCAGGTGGGTGAAACCGGGCAGGATGACATCCACATGTTGATCGGCCAGCGCCAAGAGGGCCTGCTGCAGGTCGGTGAGCAACTCGCCGATGAGGTCGATTTCGTCGCGCAACCACAGGCGCACGTCGGTGGCGACCTGGTCGTTGCGCGAGCGCCCGGTGTGCAGCCGCTTGCCGGCATCACCGACGAGTTGCGTGAGACGGGCCTC
>JAYVRP010000812.1:0-4220 GCA_043776215.1 Rhodoferax sp.
TATCGCCTGCGACCGCCATGGGTTCACGAATGCCGCCAAAAGCCGCGTCTCACCAAGATGATCATTTCGCCGCCCCATGCCCACACTTGACTGGCTCAACCGGGCCGATGCGTTCACCACGGCAGGCAAGGTGCCGTACCGCTTGCTGGAGCCAGTGTCCAGCCATGGCACAGGCGCAACAGACAACCTGCTGATTCAAGGCGACAACCTCGAAGCGCTCAAGGCGCTGTTGCCGTTCTACCGTGGGAAGGTCAAATGCATTTTTATCGACCCGCCATACAACACCAAAAGCGCGTTCGAGCATTACGACGACAACCTGGAACACGCGCAGTGGCTGAGCATGATGTTGCCGCGCCTGCAGCTCTTGCGCGAGTTACTGCGCGAGGATGGTTCGATCTGGGTGACGATTGACGACAACGAAGGGCACTACCTCAAGGTGATGATGGATGAGGTGTTTGGGCGGGGGAATTTTGTGGCGAACGTGATTTGGCAGAAAAGATTTTCACCAAACAGCACGGCAATCTACCTCTCCGATTCACACGATCACATCTTCGTATTTGCAAAATCAAAGCCTTTGCTCACACGCAATTTGCTGCCGCGCACGGAGAAGTCAGACTCGATCTACAAGAATATCGACCAGGACCCGCGTGGCTCGTGGACATCAAGCGACTTGTCGGCCCGGAATTTTTACTCGCTTGGCACCTACCCGATCACCACGCCTTCGGGTCGAATAATCGCTGGCCCGCCACCGGGCAGATACTGGGCAATCTCAGAGGCAACCCTCGGCGAATTGCGGGCGGGCAATCGAATCTGGTGGGGAGCACGGAACGACGGGCAACCCCGCCTGAAGCGCTTTCTTACTGACGTACGCGATGGCGTTGTTCCACAAACGATTTGGAAGTTTTCTGACGTTGGGCATACACAAGAGGCGAAGAAGGAAGTAGTTGCACTCTTTGCCAGCGATGTTTTCGGAACACCTAAACCGGAACGGCTAGTCAGCCGAATTCTCCACATCTCTACGGACCCCGAAGACCTAATCCTCGACAGCTTCCTCGGCTCTGGCACCACCGCCGCCGTAGCCCACAAGATGGGTCGCCGCTGGATCGGCATTGAAATGGGCGACCATGCAGCAACGCATTGCGTGCCACGTTTGCAAAAGGTGATTGAAGGCGAACAAGGCGGCATCAGCAAGGCCGTGGCGTGGCACGGCGGCGGCGGTTTCCGCTTCATGCGCCTGGGCGAAACGGTGTTCGACAAACAGGGCCGCATCCACCCGGCGGTTCGATTCGCCACGCTGGCCGCTTTCGTCTGGCAGCAGGAAACCGGTGCGGCCTTCGACCCCCAGACAGCGCAAGCCGGCACACCGTACCTGGGCACACACTACGCCATGAACAAGCCACCCCCAAGCACCGACGAGGCACAAACAACGGTCGTCACCATCAAGTCGCCCGCCCTTGCCTGCTACCTGCTGTTCAACGGCATCCTCGGCGACAAGCGGCCCGCGAGCGGCAACGTGCTCACGCGCGACGTATTGGCCGCGCTGCTGGCCTTGCACCAAAGGCTGGCACCGACCGGCACGCCACTTGTGGTCTACGGCGAATCCGTCCGCGTCGGCCCTGCCCGGCTGGCCGCAGCCCATGTGATGTTCCGGCAAATTCCGTACGACGTGCGGGCGCGTTGACGCTGTTCCCGCCGCAGCAAGAACACCATGGCCGACTTCACCCTCAAAACCTACCAACAAGCCGCCCTCGGTGCCTTGAGCCTGTACCTGCGGCAGGCCGCCACGATGGGGCTGGAGCCGGCCTGGGCACATGCGATGGCGCGCGACGGCAATCGAACTGGCGCCGCCTACCGCACCGACGACCTGGATGCCACACCCTGCGTTTGCCTGCGCATTCCCACCGGCGGCGGCAAGACGCTGATGGCGTCTCACGCTATTGCGCTGATCGCGCGGGACTGGGCGCAGCGCGACTACCCGGTGGCGTTGTGGCTGGTGCCCAGCGACACGATTCGCAGCCAGACCTTGACTGCCCTGCAAACGCCGGGCCATGCCTACCGGGCGGCACTGGTGCAGGCCTATAGTGAACGCTTCCAGGTCTGTGAACTCGACGCCCTGCACACCGTGCCACCGCAAAGTTTTGGCCAGCAAGCTGTGATCGTGGTGGCAACCATTCAGAGCTTTCGCGTAACCAACAAAGCAGGCCGGCGTGTGTATGCCATGAGCGAGGCCTGGGAGACACACTTTCGCAGCCTGAACCTGACGCCGCAGCAAGCGGCCGAACGAGGCCTGGCCTGTGTGACGCAAGCCGATTTGGCCGAAGAGGGTCAAGCCGTGTTGACCCACGCCGACCTTGGGCGCGTCAAAGCCTCATTGGCCAACTGGCTGGCCTGGCAGCAACCTATTGTCGTGGTGGACGAGGCGCACAACGCGAAAACGCCGCTATCGCTTTCCATGTTGCAGGGCATACGGCCAAGTTGTGTGCTGGACCTTACCGCCACCCCTGTGCCGACCAAAACCAACGTGCTCTACAGCGTTTCAGCCCGCGAACTGGAAGCAGAGGAGATGATCAAGTTGCCCATCATGCTGGCTGAGCATGAGACCGGCTGGCAGGACGCGGTGCGCGACGCTCTGCTGCGCCGCACGCAGTTGGAGAGCGAAGCAACGCACGAGCCCGAGTATGTGCGACCCATCGTGCTGTTCCAGGCGCAAGACAAAGGGTCGGAGGCGACCGTCGGCGTGGTCAAGCAGCACCTGCTTGACGCGCACCGGATCAACGATAGCGAAATCGCCATCGCCACCGGCAGCCAGCGCGAGCTCGATGGCGTGAACCTGTTCGACCCACGCTGCCCGGTGCGTTACGTGATTACCGTGGACGCGCTCAAGGAAGGTTGGGACTGCTCTTTTGCCTACGTGTTGTGTTCGCTGCAGAACCTGCGCAGCAACCAGGCGGTGGAGCAACTGCTTGGGCGCGTACTGCGCATGCCCTATGCGAAGAAGCGCAAGAGCCCGGCGCTGAACAAGGCCTACGTACATGTCATCGCACGCAGCTTTTCCGACGCCGCCAATTCGCTGGTCAACAGCCTCACACAAGGCATGGGTTTTGATGCGATGAGCGCGGCCAGCGTCCTGCTGCCCGATGTGGACGACCTGTTTGGCGATGGCACAGCCAAGTCAGACGCAGCCCTGACCGGGAAGGCATTGGCGCTGGAAGTGCAATTGACAACGGCAAGTGGCCTGGCGCCCGGCCCGCTGCTGCAAGCCATGCCAGATGTGCAAGTGGTGGCGGGTGATGTTGACCGGAATTCTGCGCTGGAGCCGCTGCGCCTCAAGCTGACCGGCCTGGTAACCGAGGCCACACGCCTGGCCATCGTGGCCATTACCAGCGAGGCGGACAAGCCGCGTATTGAGCGCGAATTCGATCAGCACAACGCGCGGCTGAATGCCTTGCGCTCACCCGCTGAGCGCGATGTACCGTTTGCACCGATACCGCAACTGTGCGTGCGGGTCCAGGGTGAACTGGAACTGATCGAGCGCGAGACGCTTGGTGAGCTGATCGAGTTTGACTTGCTGCGCGCAGACCCGCGACCGGAGTTGCCCGGTTTTAATCTGGTACAACAAAGCGACTTGTTTGAGATTTACCTGGAGGGCGAGCGGGTTCGCCTGAAGCAGGCCGATGCGGCACAACTTTCGCTCGACGCCGTTCCCACCGATGCGAATGAATTCGACTTGGTGCAGTCGCTGGAGCGCCAGGTGCGCCGCGCAGGATTGACGCAGACCGAGACCCAGGCCTATGTCCAAATGATCGTGTCGCACCTGCTGCGTGAACGTGGCCTGACCTTGACCGGGCTGGTACGCTCGCGCTTCCAGCTTGGCCAGATGGTGGGCAAACGCATCGACAGCGTCGTGGCTAAAGCGCGTGACCAGGGGTTCCAGAATCTGCTGTTCGGCCGGACCGACGCCGCGCTCGCGCACGGCGCGGCTTGGACCTTCCAGTTCCGAAAAGGCCGTTACCCGGTTCGGCAAGCGTACAGTGGTCGCTGGGCTTTCAAGAAGCACTACTACCCACAAATCGCGAAGCTCAAATCGGAAGGCGAAGAATTCGAATGCGCCAAGGTGCTGGATCGCGCGGACGCGGTCGCGCACTGGGTGCGCAATCTGGAGCAGTTGCCCGAATTCGCGTTCTGGCTGCCGACCGCCACCGACTACTTCTACCCTGACT
>JAYVRP010000813.1:0-4198 GCA_043776215.1 Rhodoferax sp.
GGTGACGCCGTTGTCGCGGATCTGCCGCTCCAGGCTGGTGCTGCGCCGGTTGAGTTCCGCTGCGTCGCTGGCGCCTTCGTGGGCGAAGAACCTGCCCCAATGGTCAGACAGACCGTCAGGCGCGGGCCCCGAGGGCAAGGGAGTCGCCGCGCCAACGCTTGCCTCTGCAATGCCACGCAATTCGTCGAAATGTCCCGGCGCCGCGGCCTGATGCGCCAAAGGCCTGGGCGCCGGGCCGGGTTGGGGGGCGTTCTGCATGGCGCCAGCTTACCTCATGGCACGCGGCGCAAGTCCAGCGTAAACGGAAACTCACGGCTGGCTACCACGTCGATGCTGGCCGGGCCCATGGGCATGGTGCCCGGGGTATGGCCCATGGCGACGAAACGCGACAGACGCCGGCTTTCGGCTTCGTTGGCATTGACCGGAAAACTCTCGTAACTCAGTCCTCCCGGGTGTGCCACGTGGTATTGGCAGCCGCCGATGGAGCGTTTCATCCAGGTGTCAACGATGTCGAACACCAGAGGCACATGGGTTCCGATGGACGGGTGCAGCGCGGAGGGCGGGCTCCAAGCCTTGTAACGCACACCGGCCACGAATTCACCCTGCGTGCCGGTGGCTTGCATGGGCAGCGGGCGGCCATTGCAGGTCACCACGTAACGGCTCTCGTTGAGGCCGGTGGCGAGCACTTCCACGCGCTCCAGCGACGAATCGACATAACGCGCGGTGCCGCCAGGGGCGCCTTCCTCACCCATCACGTGCCACGGTTCCAATGCGTTGCGCAGCGTGAGCTCGATGCCCGCGGACTGCACGGTACCCAGCAACGGGAAGCGAAATTCCAGGTGCGGCGCAAACCACGAGCGGTCGAAGGCGTAACCGGCTGCCTGCATCTCGCCGATGACATCGTCGAAGTCCATGCGGATGAAGGTCGGAAGCAGGTAGCGGTCATGCAGCGCGGTGCCCCAGCGCGTCGCGTTCTCCAGGTAGGGCTGTTTCCAGAACCGGGCCACCAGAGCGCGCAGCAGCAGTTGCTGCGCAATACTCATGCGGGCATGGGGCGGCATCTCGAAGGCACGCAACTCCAGCAGGCCCAGGCGGCCAGTGGCGGAGTCGGGCGAATACATCTTGTCAATGGAAAACTCGCTGCGGTGGGTGTTGCCGGTGGCGTCGATCAGGATGTTGCGCAACGTGCGGTCCACCAGCCAGGGAGGCATGCTCTGGCCGCGTTCCTCGCGGTTGCGGTGGATCTCCTGCAGGGCGATTTCCAGTTCGTACAACTGGTCGTTGCGCGCTTCATCGACCCGTGGCGCCTGGCTGGTGGGCCCGACGAACATGCCGCTGAACAGGTAACTCAGACTCGGGTGGTTGTGCCAATACAGCAACAGGCTGGCCAGCAACTCCGGGTTGCGCAGGAAGGGGCTGTCCGCCGGGGTGGCGCCACCCAGCACGAAGTGGTTACCGCCACCGGTGCCGGTGTGGCGGCCGTCGGTCATGAACTTCTCGGCCGACAGGCGCGACTCGAACGCCGCCTGGTACAGGAATTCGGTGTTTTTCACCAGTTCGCCCCAGCTGCTGACCGGGTGGATGTTGACCTCGATCACGCCCGGGTCGGGGGTCACCTGGAGCAGTTTCAGGCGCGGATCGCGTGGCGGCGGATACCCCTCCAGCACCAATCGCACCCCTTGCTCCTGGGCTGTGGCCTCGACGGCCGCCAGCAGGTCGAGGTAATCTTCCAGCCGTTCCAGCGGGGGCATGAAGACGTACAACACGCCGGACTTGCTGCCCTCGGCCTCGGCTTTCGGGCCACTGGCGCGGCGCGGGTCGCGCACCTCCACGCACAAGGCGGTGCGGCTGACCCAATGGGCCGATTCGTGGCGGTCCGGCGCCCGCACAAAACCGGGTGGCTCGGTTTGCAGGGGCCGCTGCGCATAGGTCGCATCCTGGCTGGAGCCGAAGCCGGAACCAGAGACGCCGGGGGCGCCCTGGAAGCGCCGTGGCGCTTCGGCCGCCGGGACATCGCCCGAAAGATACGGCGAGTGGCTGCGGGTCGAAGACAGGAAGGTTTCTGACGTGCTGGCTTGCCCGGGGGCCGCTTCATACCGACCAGCGAGCGACGCATGGGCCGGGAGGTCGGCGCGCGGCGCCGTGGGGTCTTGCTCGATCAGATAGGGGAAGTCGGCCTCGTTCACCCACGGCAACGAGTCCAGCGGCAGGCGCAAACCCATCGGTGAGTCCCCCGGCATCAGGTACAGGCGTTCATCGCGCAGGAACCACGGGCCGGTGGTCCAGACCGGCCCACCCAGACGGGGCCCCTCGGCCACCTTGACGGGCAACACGTAACCCACCACGGCGCCCAGCTTCTGCTCGAACACCCGGCGCAGGCGTGAACGCTCCATCTCGTCGTCGAGTTTCGACTCGAACGGGTCCACGTTGACCGGCAGCCGGCGCTCGCGCCACAGGTAATACCACACGTCTTCATATCCGGGCAGCAGATACTGGTTCGACAGGCCGAGTCGGGCGGTCAGGCCCTGGATGAAGCGCTCGGCGTCGCTGCTGGTGTAATGCGTCGGAACCCGTTCATCGGCAAACAATGCCGGGTTGCGCCACACGGGCTGCTTGTCCGTGCGCCAGTAGATGTTCAAGGCCCAGCGCGGCAGTTGTTCACCCGGGTACCACTTGCCCTGCCCGAAATGCAGAAATCCGCCCTGCCCATATTCGGTGCGCAACTTGTGCACCAATTCGGTGGCGAAGCCGCGTTTGGTCGGGCCCAGGGCATCGGTGTTCCATTCCGCGGCATCGCGGTCGCTGACCGCGACAAAGGTCGGCTCGCCGCCCATGGTCAGTCGCACGTCGCCAGCGCGAAGTTCCTCATCGACCCTGGCGCCCAGCGCCATGACCCCCGCCCATTGGGCGTCGTCGTACGGCTTGGTGACGCGGGGCGACTCGTAGATCCGGCCGATCTTCATCGCATGGTGAAACTCCACCTCGGCCTCGTCCACGCCGCCTTCGATGGGGGCTGCGCCGGAGGGCTGAGGAGTGCAAGCCAGCGGGATGTGCCCTTCACCGGCGAGCAGGCCCGACGTGGCGTCCAGACCCACCCAGCCCGCGCCCGGCAGGTAGACCTCGCACCAGGCGTGCAGGTCGGTGAAGTCCACCTCGGTGCCGCTGGGCCCGTCAAGCGCCTTGACATCGGGGGCGAGCTGGATCAGGTAGCCCGATACGAAACGTGCCGCCAGCCCGCTGTGCCGCAGCAGCTGCACCAGCAGCCAGGCCGAGTCGCGGCAGGAGCCCGACTGGAGCGCAAGCGTCTCGTGCGGGGACTGCACCCCCGGCTCCATGCGGATCAGGTAACGAATGTCGTGCTGAACCATCTGGTTCACCGCCACCAGAAAATCGATGCTGCGCCGTTCGCTGCGGTCGATCCTTGCCAGGTAGGCCTTGAGTTCGTCGGTCAGCGGATCCGCCGCCAGATAAGGGGCCAACTCCTGGGCCAGCAGTGCGTCGTACTTGAAGGGGAATTTCTCGGCCGACGGCTCCAGAAAAAAGTCGAACGGGTTGTAGACCGCCATGTCCATGACCACGTCCACCGTGACCTTGAATTCCCGCGTCTTTTCCGGGAACACCAGGCGTGCCTGGTAATTGGCAAATGGGTCCTGCTGCCAGTTGAGGAAATGCCCGGCAGGCTCGATTTTCAGCGAATAGGAAATGATCTTGCTGCGACAGTGCGGGGCAGGGCGCAGGCGAATCACCTGGGGGCCCAGTGTCACGAGGTGGTCATAACGATAGTGGGTGACGTGGTGCAATGCGGCGTGGATGGACATACGGGGTCTCTGGTTGGGAGGCGACGTGCCGGGTTCGGCGGGTGTCGCCCATCGCGTCTGTGGGCTGATACTAGCAATATTGACGCCATCGTCCCTCTTTGCGTGGAAGGGCCAGCGGCCAAGGGCGCCAAGGTCGTCGGGCGGGGCGGCCGCGTCGCGTAGCATGGGGCCATGCAAGGCAGCCCCACCCACCGGGAAAGCTCGGCCCGATGGATGGTGGCGGTGCTCGTCGGTTTTATAGGGGGCACCGCCTGCCAGATGGGTCAGCCGGCCTTGTCCGGATGGCCGATGTACGCTGCATTCCTGACATCGGGTGTTGGCGTCGGCTTGTGGGCAGTGCGGCGGCGGGGGGGTCGGGCGGGGCGGTTTGCGGTGGTCTT
>JAYVRP010000814.1:0-4187 GCA_043776215.1 Rhodoferax sp.
GGTGCTGCCGCATGGCCGCCTATTTCGACATCTGCAGCGGAAGCCAGGTCACGATGCCGGGAAACAGGTAGATCAGCGCCACAGCCACGCACATCAGGAAAAACATCGGCATGGTCACGCGCGCGATCCAGGTCAATTGCCTGCCGGTCATGCCCTGCAACACAAACAGGTTGAAACCCACAGGCGGTGTGATTTGGGCCATTTCAACCACCAGCACGATGAAGATGCCAAACCAGATCGGGTCGATACCCGCGGCGTTCACAGTGGGCATGAGCACCCCCATGGTGAGCACCACCATCGAGATGCCGTCCAGGAAACATCCCAGGATGATGTAGAAGAGGGTCAGTGCAACGATCAGTTGCGCCTTGCTCAGGCCCAGGGTGGCAATCCACTCGGCGAGGTGGCGCGGCAGGCCGATGTAACCCATGGACAGCGTGAGAAAGGCGGCGCCCGCAAGGATCAATGCGATCATGCAGTACAGCCGGGTGGCGCCCATCAATGCATCCCGAAAGCTCCGCCAGTTCATGGACCTCTGCAAAGTGGAAATGACCAATGAGCCAACCACACCGACCGCCGCCGCCTCGGTGGCGGTGGCAATGCCGGAATAAATCGACCCCAGCACCGCGAGGATCAGTGACACCACCGGTATCAGGCTGCGGGATGCGGAGAGTTTCTCCATCAGGCTGAAGGTGCGTTCTGCGGCGGGTATCTGACCAGGGTTTCGCATGGCCCACAGCATGATGTAGCCGGAGAACAGGCATGCCAGCATGATGCCCGGCAGCACGCCGGCGATGAACAGCTTCGAGATCGACACCTCGGCCGCCACGCCGTACACGATCATGATGATGGACGGAGGAATCAGCAGACCGAGCGTGCTGGCGCCGGCCAGCGTGCCAATGACCATGTGTTCCGGGTATCCGCGCCTGCCGAGTTCAGGCAGTGTCATCTTGCCAATGGTGGCGCAGGTGGCTGCACTCGAGCCCGACACTGCGGCGAAGATGGTGCAGCCGATCACGTTGGTGTGCAGCAGCCGCCCCGGGAGGCCCTGCACCCAGGGCGCGAGCCCCTTGAACATGTCCTGGCTCAGCCGTGTGCGAAACAGGATCTCGCCCATCCACACGAACAGCGGCAAGGCGGTGAGTGTCCAGCTGGACGACGACCCCCAGACCGTGACGGCCATTGCGTCGCCGGCCGGACGGGTCGAGAAAAGCGTGACCGCCATCCAGGCCACGCCGGTCAGCGTGAGCCCGACCCAGACGCCGCTGGCCAGGATAAGCAGCAGCGCCGTCAGCAACAACGCGGTGATGGCGAGGTCATTCATTGCGCAGTGCCTCGTCGCTCACGGGTTGTATCCGCCGGCCGGACGCTTCCAGCACCAGCTCATCGAGAAATGCAATCGCGAGGATCACCGCACCCGCCCCCATGCCGATCTGCGGAATCCACAGCGGGGTGGCGTCGCTGGCGGTGGAAATGTCATGGAAGCTGTGTGACTGCCAAGCCAGCCGGCAGCTGTAGTACGCAAACATGGCCGACAAGGCGCTGGCAAAACCGAGCGCCCACAGCTCCAGCGACTTCTTCCATCCACCTTGCAGTGCGCCCAGCAACAAGGTGACCCGGATATGTTCACCGCGCTTGAGGGTGTGGGCCAGGGCCAGGAAACCGCTGGCGGCCATCAGGTAGCCGGCGTAGGCGTCGGTTCCAGGCACATGAAAATGCAGTTGCCGCCCCAGGATGGACAGCAATACCATCACCAGCAGCCCGACCAGAAAAAACGCCGCCACGGCGGCAGCACCGTCGTACAGCGCGTCCAGCAACCTGCGCACGCCGCTGTCCCGCGATTAAGGCTTGTGGAAGGCGTCGACCAGGCTCTTGCCTTCAGCCCCGGCCTTGTCCAGCCACTCGGTCAGCATCACTTCGCCGACCTTTTTCATGTCGCTCTTGAGCTGTGCCGACGGCGCAATGATGTTCATGCCGTTGGCCTTGAGTTTGTCCAGCGACTCGGTATTGGCGCGTTTCGATGCCGCCAGACCACGTAACTCGGCGTCGGCGGCTGCCTTGAGCACGGCGGCCTTGGTGGGTGCGTCCAGGGCATCGAGTGCCGCCTTGTTGACGATCACAATATTCTTCGGCAACCAGGCCTGTGTGTCATACCAGTTCTTGATGTGTTCGTAGGTCTTGGTGTCGAAGCCGGTGGACCCGGAGGACATGTAGGACTCCACGACACCGGTAGCCAGGGCCTGCGACAGCTCCGCCGCCTGGATGGTCACCGGCTGCGCGCCGACGAGTTCCGCGATACGCGCGGTTTGCGGGTTGTAGGCGCGCCACTTCACGCCCTTGAGGTCGGCCGCTGCATTGATCGGTTTCTTGACATAGATGCCCTGCGGCGGCCACGGCACCGCATACAGCGGCACCATGCCTTGCTCGGCCAGCTTCTTCTCGAACACAGGTTTTTGCACACGCCACAGTTTCACGGCCTCGTCATAACTGTCCGCCAGGAAGGGCAGGGCGTCGGCGCCGAAGGGCAACCACTCATTGCTGAAGTTCGAGATCAGCACCTCGCCGATCTGGGCCTGCCCCCCCTGCACCGCGCGTTTGATCTCTGGCGCCTTGAACAGGGCACCATTGGCATGCACGGTGATCTTGAGTTTGCCACCGGAGGCCTTGTCGATGTCGTTGGCGAAATCCACCAGGTTCACGGTGTGGAAGTTGGTGGCCGGGTAACCTGCGGGCAGGTCCCACTTGGTCTGGGCCAGGGCCATGCTGCACGCGCCGGTGAGTGCAAGTGCCAGGGCCGTCGTCAGGGCGCGGCGTGTGAGGTTCATAAACAACTCCATGTGCGGGGTGAGAGGGGTTGGTCCGAGGCGTCAAGCATATGTCGTGCCGGCCATTGCGGCCTGCCGATTTGCTTCGGGTTTTCCCGCGACCGCGAGCCGTAATGGCCTGGAAACGCTTGAAGTCTATCGGGCGTTTCTGTAAAGTGTCAATAAATTACCAACGTTTTATCTTGAAATCAGGGAAATCCCTATGCGCAAGAAGGCTGCCGGAGACACCACCCACCGGGTGCCTCGTGCCATCGTTTCCTCGTCGCACCTGGCGTCACCACGCAGCCGCGAGACGTCGGAATTCGAGTTCGGATTGATCGTGGCATGGAATGCCTTTTCCCGCTGGGCGGTGCGTTGCATGGCTGCGGCCGGTGTGCCGGACCTGACCATCACCGACGTATTGATCCTGCACCACGTGAACCACCGGGCCCGCAACAAGAAGCTGGCCGACATCTGCTTCGTGCTGAACTACGAGGACACCCATGTGGTGGCCTATTCGCTGAAGAAGCTGGTCGCAGCCGGACTGGTGCACGCCGAAAGACTGGGCAAAGAGGTGTTGTATGCGCCCACGCCCCAGGGAGAGGCCGTCATCGCCAAATACCGGGAAGTGCGGGAGGAGTGCCTGGTCAACAACCTGGACGCAGAGATGAACGACGATATCGGGCGTGGAGCGCGCACGTTGCGCACCCTGTCCGGCTTGTACGACCAGGCCGCCCGCGCGGCCACATCGTTGTGATGGAGGGCATTGGCACCATGCAGACCGCTGTCCCCGCCTCGCCTGCATCTGCCAAACGATGGCAGTTCTGGATCGACCGCGGAGGCACTTTCACCGATGTCGTGGGCAAGCGCCCGGACGGGGCGCTGGTCACTCACAAGCTGCTGTCTGACAACCCCGAGCAGTACCGTGACGCCGCAGTCGCAGGGATCCGCTATTTGCTGGGCCTGCAACCCGGGCAGGCCGTGACGCCCGCGTTGGTGGAGTGCGTGAAGATGGGCACCACGGTGGCGACCAATGCGTTGCTGGAGCGCAAGGGTGAACCCACGTTGCTGGTGACCACGCGCGGCTTCCGCGACGCATTGCGCATCGCGTACCAGAACCGCCCGCGCCTGTTTGACCGCCACATCGTGTTGCCCGAGTTGTTGTACAGCGCCGTCGTCGAGGCGCAAGAGCGCGTCGGCGCGCAGGGCGAGGTGGTGCAACCGCTGGACGAGTCGCGTTTGCGCGCCGACTTGCAGCAGCAATTCGACGCCGGGCTGCGCAGCGTGACCATCGTGTTCATGCATGGCTACCGCTACATCGCGCACGAGCAGGCGGCGCGGCGCCTGGCGCGTGATGCCGGTTTCACGCAGATCAGCACCTCGCAT
>JAYVRP010000815.1:0-15038 GCA_043776215.1 Rhodoferax sp.
ACCCGTGCACCAGCCTGGCCCGCAAGACTTCCGTCGCGGCGACAAGGTCTCGTTTACCGACAAATACCTGCAGCCCCAGGGTGCGGACCATCACCCGCATCAACCAGCGCACGGCATCGGTCCATTGCGAAGGGAGCGCAGTGTGGCGGGTTCCGTTTGTCATGCTGCGGCATGTGATGGATATCTGACTTGCCGGCGAGCACGGCTCATTGACGCTGTTTGGCGGACTGACCGCCACGAAGACGTAATCGAGCGCCAGCTTGCACACATCGAAGGCAAGCGTGTGTACGCCGCATGTCACCGTGCACTCCACCTGCAAGGCCGTGTGAAGTTGGTGCGGCAGTCGGTGGACCATCTCGACGGCAGCCAGGCGGGACGGGAGGGAAAGGTATGGAAGCGCAAGGCATGAAGCGCAAAGTCTTTCCCGCTGCGCTTCATGCGGCTTCCCAGCGCGCGTCGGCCTCGGGTTCCGCCATGCCGCCTTTCTGCCTGACGTGCGTATTCCGGCCCTTCAATCCGCTGACCCGGGTGCCGGCTCTGGTGCGCGACGATGGTGAGGTGCTGGTCGAGAGCCGCAACATCCTGGACTACCGCGACAGCTTCGCCCCGGAAGGCCAGGCGATGTTCCCGCAACACGAGCCGCAACGGCACACGGCGCTGCGCATCGCGGCACTCGCCACCGGACTGGGCGAAAAAAGCTGTCAGCGTGTTTTATGAAAAGCGCCTGCGCCAGCAGGTATCCGACCTATGGGTCGCACGTTGCCGCGCACAGATTCTCGCCACGCTGCAGGTGCTTGAAATTGATCGGGCTGCACAGTTCTCGCCGTGCCGCCGGCGTGCGTAGCCCGCACTCCGTGCCGCACCGCTCAGACCTTGAGCCTGAGCAACTGCACGGCGAGCTGCAAGGTGCTTATGTCGATCTCGAGCGTGCTGGCCAGATCGGTGCCGACGAGCCAAGACGAGTCCCAGTAGTTTTGCCGCAGGGTCTTTTTCCACGACTCATCGTTCACGGCGACACGGATGGCGTCGACCATCTCGGCTTGACGGGATTTCGCCACGCCTTCGCCGGTGAATACTGCACGCCAGTTCGCCAGGTTCACGTCCAGCCCCTGCTCCCGCAGTGGGCGCAAGCCATAGGCAGCCTTGCGTGAAGACACGCCAATCGCGCGCAGCCGGCCGCTGGCAACGTCGGCGCTGAAGGTACGGTAACCCGATATCCCGGCCACCAGCCTGCCGCTGCCCACGGCGTCTACCAGCTCGAAATTGCGCGCGAACGGGACGAACTGGGTCACCGATGGCGAGCTGCCAGCAGCCAGCGCCAGCAGGCCGGCAACGATGTGGTCCACGCCGCCCAGAGAGCCGATACCGATCCGCACCTGCTGCGCACTGGTCTTCAATATCAAGGCCAGATCGGCCCCCGTTTTTATCGGGCCGTTTGCCGGGACGACGACGACCAGGTAGTCACTGGTCAAACGCGCAACCGGGTTGAAGCGCGACAGGCCCACTGCCGGCGCATGCAGGGCGACGGCGCCCACCAGGCTGGTGTCGGCAATGAGCAAGGCATCCGGGTCCTGCGCGTATTTCTCGGCGTAGTAGGTCGGCGCCAGCGCGCCCCCCTTGGCATCGCGGTTGTCGTACTCGATCTCGTCGCACAGTCCGACGACCACCAGCGTGTCACCCAGGGCCCGGGCGGCCTCGTCCAGATTGCCGCGGGCGACACCGGGGATCACGACCTTCAACTTGGACGCCAACTTTTTCCGGGCAACCTGGGCCCACAGGGGATTCGTGACGCCGGCGACGCAGGCAGCCAGCCCCAAACCCGCCAAGCCACCGATGGTGCATCGTCGGTTCAGAAGGTGGAGGCTGTCACTTCGCATGGTGTGGCTTCAATTTGGTTCCACCGGAGTATGGCGCGGACGTGCGTTTCGGGCAAATGGAAAGGCAATTTCCGTATCAGCCATTGCCGCTATCGGTCGTGTCGTCGAACCGGCCCGGCGCACCGAACTGCGAGTGCTCGATCAGCGACATGCGCAGCATGGTCGTTACGCTGCCACTGCCAGACAGGCCACGCGAGCCCCCGTTCGCTGCGAGCATGCGGTGGCAAGGCACGACGGGCGCAGACGAATCGTGGCCGAGTGGTGTTTGGAAAAAACCTGTTCCCACCCCAGCATCACCCCTGTGACCCGTGTGAATTTTTCGTCGAGTTGCTGCCAGCGCTTCAACGCCAGGGATCGGCGGCGCGTGGGTCTTCGCGGCCCGAGGCCACGCGCACAAAGATCTTGTAGCGACGACGAACCTCCCAGCCGCAGTCCCGCGACTCCAGCGCCCCGGACTCGTCGAATGCGGCGTCCGGCTTCGCCTTGACCCGGTTTTGTTCCAGTTGCGGTGTCAACCTGCGCGCCGTCTCGACGGCCGTTCGCGCCTTGTCGATCTCACCCAACCCGACCAGCAGCGCGGCCATGATCCCGTGGGCATTGGCAAACCCAGGGGCGGCGCCGATCGCGCGTTTGGCCCAGCCGAGGCCCTCGGCATAGTCGCGCGCCGCAAGATGCGCATTGGCCAGATTGGAGTAGGTCAGGAACGCGAAGGGGTCGCACGGGTTGAGGCGCAAGGATCGTTCCAGCACCGAGATGGCCAAGGTCGGGTCACCTGCGTTCGCCAGGATGTAACCGCATCCCGAGAGCGTCTGCGCGTCCTGCGGATTGAGCCGCGCGGCTTCCTGTGCCTCGATCCGTGCTTCGTTCCAGCGCCCGCCACCCGGCGCGCAGGTGAGCAGGAACGCCTTGCGCCCATGGCAGACGTTCGACGTCGCCAGGGCAATGCCGCGCATCGCCGCATCCATGCCCTCCTGCCACGCCGCGGCCCGGTCCTCGATCGTCCGCAGGACGATGTGCTGGTACTGGATGAAGGCGACCATCGACAACGCCAAAATGGACTCCGGATCGAGCGCCAGCGCAGCGCGTGCCAGCCGCAGGGCTTCGTTCCTGGCCGCCAGGTCCGACTTCTGAAAGCTGTCCCATGCCAGCACCTTGGCACGAACCGCGAGTTCATAGGCGCTGAGGTTTCCCGGGCGGCGCCGCGCGCGCAGGGACTCGGCGGCATCGATCTGCGGCGCAATCGCCCCGACGATGCACTCGGTCACCTCCTCCTGCACGGCGAAGATGTCTTCCATGGTGCGGTCGAACTTCTCGGCCCAGATATGGCTGCTGTTGTGTGAGTCGATCAGCTGCGCGGTCACACGAACCCGGTTGGCGGCCTTTCGGATGCTGCCCTCCAGCACGTAGCGAACCCCGAGTTCCTTGCCGATCTGCCGCACGTCGGCGGACTTGCCGCGGTAGGTGAACGACGAGTTGCGGGCAATCACGAACAGAGATTGGAAACGCGACAGTTCGGTGATGATGTCCTCGGTGATGCCGTCGGTGAAGTACTCCTGTTCGGGATCACCACTCATGTTGGTAAAGGGCAGCACCGCGATGGACGGCTTGTCAGGCAGCGAGAGGTCCAGCAGGTCCGCGCTCGCGACCTGTACCGTCGGGCCGGCCGCAGCGCCCGGCGGGGTCCGGCCGGCCTCATGCAGCCGGAAGGTCCGCACCGGGTCGGGGATGTTCTTGACGCTCTGCTCGCCCCGGTCATCGAAACCAGCGACCACCTTGCCCTTGACCGCACTGCGAATCGACTCCGACACCGTGATGCCGCCAGGGTCCGCGAGGCCTTCGAGCCGCGCCGCGATGTTGACACCGTCTCCGTAGACGGTGCCATCGGGCTTTTCGATCAGGTCGCCCAGGTGCAGACCGATGCGAAACCGCATCCGCTGGTCTTCGTGTGCCGCGTCGGCGATCGCGTTGATGTCGGTCTGGATGGCAAGGGCCGCCGTGACGGCGCCAATGGCCGTGTCGAACACCGCCAGCACCGAGTCGCCGGCCATGTCCACGATGCGCCCGCGACTGCGTTCGACGTGGGTGCGAAACACGCCCCTGGCCGCATCCAGGGTGGCGACGGTGGCAGACGCATCCAGCGCCATGAGGCGTGAGAACCCCGCAGCATCGGCGGCGAGGACGGCCGAAAGGCGCTGGTTGGCGGGGGATTGGCTCACAACGGAAGGGAAGGTTCAAAGGCACATGCCATAAAGCATGTTAGTCCTCAAATTGTAGATGGACAGAGGCCACTTTTTCCGCCACACTGCCTTCGGCACGCGGTTGCCGCAGAGCAGAAAAACAAACCGGAAAACCCCCAGAGCATGACAACGCGCCCGCCGACCTCCTCGGGTACCCGCCAGTCCACGGCCGAACCTGCGCCGAGCCTGTCCGACCTGCATTTTTGGCTCAACGGACACGCCGTGACGTTGACCGACGTCAATCCTGCGGTCTTGCTGGTGGACTATCTGCGCTCGGCGCCGGTGGGGCTCACCGGCACCAAGATCGGCTGCAAACAGGGCGGTTGCGGCGCGTGCACCGTGTTGCTGTCGCAATTCGACGCCGCCACACGCCAGGTGTCGCACCGATCCGTCAATGCCTGCATGCGACCGCTCGCATCGCTGGATGGCGCGGCCGTGACGACCGTCGAGGGCATGGGCAGCGTCAGCCACGCGGTCAGCCCGGTGCAGTATGCGCTGGCCAAGAACAACGGCACGCAATGCGGCTATTGCACACCCGGCATGGTGATGAGCGCACACGGGTGTCTGGCGGCACGCGGCGTGGAGAGCCTGGCCTTCGACACCCGCACCGACCGGGTCGAGCCTGCCGATCCAGGCCTGGCACGCCTGCCCACGCGCGCCGAGTGGCAACAGCGATTTGACGGCAACATCTGCCGCTGCACCGGCTACCGCCCGATCCTGTTCGGCCTGGAAAAGGGCTTCGCGCGCGACTGGACGCCCGCCGACGCCAAGGGCTCCATGCGCTGCATGGTGGACCCGGCCGAGAAGGTGGCGCTATCGCAGACCATCACGCCGCCGTTTCCGCCCGCACTGAAGGTCCGGCCGCGTCCGGTGCATTACGCCCGTGGCGGCTATACCTGGGACCGGGCGGCCTCGCTCGCAGACCTCAAGCGCTTGCTGCGCAAATACCCGGCCGAGCCGGACCGCAAGCTGGTGTTCGGCAATACCTCGGTGGGCGTCTACGACCGCTACACCGAGAATCCGCATCACCTGATCGACATCGCACATGTCGCCGAACTGCGCGCCACACGGGCCACGGCACGCGGCCTGCGCGTCGGCGCGGCGGTCACCTACAACGATTTTCTCGACCTGCTCGACGCCCGGATCGCCGACGCACAGGGGCGCCATCTGGCGCAGGTCGCCGGGCTCACGGCCCTGCGGTACCTGGCCGGCCGCACCGCTGGCGCCATCGTGCGCGACGCGGCCAGCCTGGGCGGCAACACGATGCTGGTTCTGCGCCATATCAACGACGGGGTGCCGTTCCCGTCCGATCTGTTCACCGCGCTGGCGGCTGCAGGAACGCGTGTACACACCTGGAACGGCATCGAAGACCGCACGCAGGCACACGACTTGCTGGCGTTCGCCGACCACTATGCAACTTCCGGGGCCGTGCGTGACCAGTGCCTCCTCCTCGGCTACGACATTCCCCATGCACCGCCCGGGACCTTCTCCCAGACCTACAAGACCGCACTGCGCGAGGTCAATGCGCATGCGATCGTGAACGCCGGGTTCCAGCTCCGCTTCGACACGGCCGGATGTGTCGAACACGTGCGCCTCGTGATGGGGGGGCTCGCGCCCTGCGCGGTCGCGCTCGAATCGGTCGAGGCGGCGCTGCGCGGCAAACCCTGGACCTGGGCCACCGGCGCGGCGGCCCAGGCGGCACTGAATACCGAGATCGATGCGCTCTTCGCGCGCCACGCGCAGCGTTTCGCCGGCCTGCCTTTCGAAGGTTTCACGAACGCGTACCGCCGCCAGCTGGCGGCATCCTTCCTGTACAAGTTCTTTGTCGAGGTGGCGCAGGCCGTCGCACCGGATATCCTGACCCCGGACATCCTGTCGGCTGCGACGCGCACGCAGCGCGGGGTCTCGGCCGGCACACAGTCGTACGCCAGCAACCCGGCGCTGGCGCCGGTCAATCAGCCCTATGTCAAGCTCGACGCGTTTCTGCAGGCCAGCGGCGAGGCGCTGTACCCGCAGGACCAGCCGCTGCCGCAGCGCGGCCTGGAGGCGGCGTATGCGTTCAGCACGCGAGCGCGCGCGAAATTTCACTACCGGCTGCCAGGTCGCCGCGGCGCGGCCACCGCAGCCGACGTACTGGAGCACCTGCAGGCGGTTTTTCCCGGCATCATGGACTACCTCACCGAAGCCGACATGCCCCGGTACAAGGGCAAGAGCAGCAACAACCAGGGGCTGGCCAAGGACCAGCCGGTGTTTGCGCCGAAACGGGCCGACGGGCACAGCTATGAAGTGCAGACCGACGGGCAAAGCCTGGGCCTGGTGCTGGCCACGGAATCCACGGTGGCGCTCGACGCAGCGCATTACCTGAGCCACCAACTGGTCGCCTACACCGACGAGCGCAGGCCACTGCTTGGCATCGCGCAGGCGGTGGCGGCCGGCAGCGTGTTTGCCGATTTTCCACCCGGTGCGCCCTGGATGTCGCATGTGTGGCAGGTCATCCGGCCAGGCACGCGCGACGGCTGGCAGCAGGCCGGCGGAGATGGCGCCCACGGCGTCGTCGACGGCCTGTCCTGCCGCTTCGTGAGCGGTGGCCAGTCGGTCGGTGGCCAGGTGCATTTCTATATGGAGACCCAGACCTGCCAGGCCGTGCCGGGCGAAGAGGGCCGCATGGTGCTGCGCGCGTCCACGCAGGACGCGGACCAGGTCCAGGCTGCGGTGGCGGGCGTCCTCGGGCTTCCCATGAACCTGGTCGATGTGCGCATCAAGCGAATAGGCGGCGGGTATGGCGGCAAATGCAACCCGCCGGTGTTCGTGGCGATTGCAGCGGCACTCGCGGCACGCAAGCACCAGCGGGCCATCCGGCTGGCCGTCAAACGCGAGGTCGACAGCGCCATGTTCGGGCACCGGCATCCGGCGCAGGGCCAGTTCACCGTCGCCATTGGCGACGGCTCCGACAACCCCGCCAACAAGGGCCGGCTGGTCGGCCTGCAGAACGATTTTTACCTCGACGGTGGCTGGAGTTACGACTGCTCGATGATCGTTTCCGATTGCCTGCAACTGCGCGTGGACTCCGCCTATTTCGTGCCGAACTACGGCACCACCAGCGACGTGTGCCGGACCAACACGGCCAGCAATACCGCCTTTCGAACCATGGGCATGATCCAGGGTGTGCTCATGCAGGAGGAGGCGATCGAACGCGCCGCGCATGCCATCGGCATGCGTCCGGAAGATGTCCGTGCCATGAACCTCTACCGCGCCGGACAGCAGACGCCCTTCGGCCAGGTTTTGCCGGGCTGCTACATCGGCGACGTTTTCGAGCACACACGCAAGACCTACCGCTTTGACGAGCGGCTGGCTGCGGTCAACACCTTCAACGCCGCCAACCGCTGGCGCAAACGCGGGCTGTCGCTGATCCCGGTCAAATACGGCTCCGGTTTCAATCTGCCGATGCTTGAGCAGGCGGGGGCCCAGATCGAGGTGTTCGACCAGGACGGGTCGGTCTTGCTGCGCACCGGCGGCGTCGAGATGGGCCAGGGCCTGAATACCAAGGTGGCCCTGGTTGCCGCGTATTACCTGGGTGTCTCGCCGCAGTTGGTGCGGGTCGCGGAGCTCGACACCGCAGTAGTGCCCAACCCGTCGGCCAGCGGCGCCTCCACCGGCTCGAGTTTCAATGCCGCGGCGGTGGCGAAATGCGCCCAGGACCTGTGCGCGCGCCTGATCGCATTCTGTGTCCACCACAACACCAGGCACCCGCCACCGACGCCGCAGTTGGCGTACCCCGACAGTCCCGGTCAGCCATGGCCACCCGGCGCATGGGCTCAGGCAGTCGCGGCCGCGCAGCGCTCGCGGGTCAACCTGTCGTCGCAGCAGCGCGTGGCGATTCCTGGCGGCAGCAGGCTCGACGGCAGCGGGCTTTTCTTCCACGACGCGCCGCCCCCGAACAAACCAACGTCAGCCGACGAACTGAACTACAACTTCACCGGCTACACCTACAGTGCGGCCATCGCGGAAGTCGAAATCGACGTGCTGACCGGCGAGACCGCCGTGCTGCAGGCCGATATCGTGTACGACATGGGCCTAAGCCAGAATCCGGCGATCGACGTGGGCCAGGTCGAGGGTGCGTTCGTCCAGGGCATCGGTTACGTCATGTACGAGGAACGCGTTTACCAGCCCGAGGGCACGCCGCTGCCGCCCGGCGTTCTCAACACGACCAACACCTGGAACTACAAGCCGCCGGCGGTGACCAGCATTCCGCTGCAGATGAACGTTGAGCTCTACCAGCACCCCAGCCACCCGGGAACGCTGTCGCCCGACAACCCGGTGCGCTCCTCCAAGGAGGTCGGCGAGCCGCCCATGACGCTGGCCGCCACGGTCTTCTTCGCCATCAAACACGCCGTGCACGCGGCGCGCGCTGATGCCGGTGACGCGGGATGGTTCGATCTCCCGGTGCCAGCCACCGTGCAACGCGTTGCGCAGGCCTGCCGCGCCGGAGCCACACCATGAGCACGCTGCCAGAACCTGCGCCTGACACACTGGAACTGTTCATGGACCTGTCGGTGGTCCTGACCGGATTCGACCTGACCGACCTGCAGGCGACCGCCATGGGCCCGGTCTACCTGCAACAACTGCTGCAGAACGCCGGCAGTGTGGCGCCGGGTGTTTTGCTTGGGGCGTTTGCCGAATTACGCAGCGCCTGCCAGGAGCGCGACCAGCACTTCCTCGACGCATTCGCGCAGCGCATCATGCAACCCTTCTCCGCCCTGGCGCGCAACATCGTGTCGCTGTGGTACCTCGGGCGCTGGAACCAGCTGCCACGTGAGTGGCGCGATACACACGGCGCGCTGGCGAGCGACCAGGACCAGATCGTGTCGCCGGAGGCGTACGTGGCGGGGCTGGTCTGGGCCACGCTTGACTCCCACCCGCGCGGCGCCAAGGCGCCGGGCTTCGGCACCTGGGCCACCCAACCCGACGTGCCGGAAAAGATCCCTCCGCATGGCTGACGCAGGCACGTCCTCGACCGGTGCGCCGCCGCCCTACGATGCCGACGTCATCATCGTCGGCGCGGGTGTCTGCGGCGCCGTCCTGGCCAAGGAACTGGTTCAGAGGGAGCCCGGCCTCAAGCTGATGATCGTGGAGGCCGGCCCCGCCACCAGCACCACCCCCGAGGGATATGCCAGTTACGTGCGCCAGTTCCATGGTGCCCTGGCCAAGATTCCCAACTCTCCCTGGCCCGACAGCCCGTACGCGCCGCAGCCCACGGTGCTGCAGTTCCACCAGATCCCGGCCGGCACGGTGGACGCCGGCGGGTACTACGTGCAGCGTGGCCCCTTGCCCTTCGGCAGCGAATTCGACCGCACTGCGGGCGGCACGTCGATGCACTGGCTGGGGCAAACACCGCGTCTGTTGCCCAACGACATGCGGCTGCAGTCGACCTACGGCATCGGCATCGACTGGCCATTCGGCTACGAGACTCTGCGCCCCGACTACGAACGCGCCGAATGCGAACTCGGCGTCGCTGGCGACGTTTCCGACCAGCGATACCCCGGCGTGGACATGGCGGCCTACTACGGCGCCTACCAGTTCCCCATGCACGGGCAACCGAAGTCCTGGGCGGACCGCATGACGGCGCCGGACGTGTTGCGCGCGAAACTCGACCCAAAGAAATTCCCGCAGGCCGACTACCCCAACGCCTTCGACGTCATCGGCACGCCACAGGCGCGCAATGGCCAGCCCAACCTGGCCTACGTGAACCCGCAGACCGGCGTGCGCGGGTACGTCCCCGTGGGCGCCGCAGGCGCGCCAGACCGTGGCCAACGCTGCGAAGGCAATGCCAGTTGCACGCCGATCTGTCCAGTGCAGGCCAAATACAACGCCCTCAAGTCGCTGGGCGCCGCGCTGTCCACCGGCCGCGCGCAATTGCACACCCAGATGGTGGCCACCCGGGTCGTCTTCGACACCACGAGTGGGCAGGTCACGGGCCTGCAGTGTTCGCGCTACAACAACTTCGACAGCCCGGACCTCAGCACGGTGACGCTGCGCGCGCGTATCTACGTGCTGGCCAGCAATACCATCGAAAACGCCAAGCTGCTGCTCAACTCCCAGGCGCCGAACACCAGTGGCGTGCTGGGCCGCCACCTGATGGACAACGTGACCATGCTGCGCTGGGGGCTCGCCAGCCGGCCACTGGGTGTCTACCGCGGACCGGGTTCGACCTCCAACATCCCGACTTTTCGCGACGGACCGTTCCGGCGCCAACACGCGGCCTTCATCCTTCCGCTGGACAACTGGGGCTGGATATGGCCCGCGTTCGGCCCCGACGCGCAGGTCGCGCAACTCATGGCCGCAGGCTGGCCGCTGCAGCCGCCAGGCAGCACGCAAGCGCCGAACATTGCGCCGCAGCACATGTTTGGCAAGCAATTGCGCGCGTGCACCGGCAATGCCTTGTCGCGCCAGTTCTTCACCCATTTCGAGATGGAGCAACTGCCCGACCCGGCCAATCGCGTCACGGTCGACCCGGCCTACCGTGACGCACTCGGCGTACCGCGGCCCGTCATCACCTACAACCTGGGCGACTACGAGAAAGAGACCTTCCGCGTCGGTGTCGAGATGTCACGCGAAATTTTTCCCCAAATCGGCGTGCAGGACTTCACGGCCTACAACCCCTGGGACGCCGGGTATTTCGATTACCAGGGCCAGGGGTACACCTTCTTCGGGGCCGGCCACATCGCCGGCACCGCGCGCATGGGCGTCGACCCGACGGCGTCCTACGTGGACACCCAGCTGCGCAGCCACGAGCACCGCAACCTCTTCATCGTCGGTGGCGCGCCGATGCCGACCATCGGCACCGGAAACCCGACCATCACGATGGCCGCCTTGACCTACCGCGCGGCCGACGCCATCCGGGCGCAACTGCACGCGGGGACGCCATGACGGCCGGCCTGTTTCGCACCGTTGAGGCGCGCCACGTGCGTGGCATCAAGAGCCTGGCGGACTTGCGCACGCACCTGGAAATCGCGCTGGCGGTGGAACAGGCCACGCTGCCGCCCTACCTCACCGCGCTCTACTCGCTTCGTCCCGCGAGCAACCATGTCGCGGCACAGGTACTGCGCAGCGTGGCCATGGAGGAGATGCTGCACATGGTGCTGGTGGGCAACCTGCTGGTTGCCCTCGGCGGCACGCCGAACCTGACCCGCCCGCGCTTCCCGATGCGTTACCCGAGCCGGTTGCCGCATGCTGCGCGCGACCTGCAGCTGTCGCTGACGAAGTTCTCGCGCGATGCCGTGCGCTGCTTCATGCAGATCGAGCACCCGGCGCCCGCCGGCGCGCCGCCCGAGAGCGACGGCTACCACGCGATCGGACAGTTCTACCGTGCGCTGGTGGATGCCTTTACGACCGAACCCCTGCAAGGCGACATCCGGCGCTACTGGGCAAGCCATCCGCCGCAGGCCACCACCGGACGGCAGATCGGTCCACACCAGTATTACGGCAGCGAGGGCGCGGCGATCCTGGTCCTGGATGTCCCCACGGCCCTGCGCGCGCTCGGGCAGATCGTGCACCAGGGCGAAGGCTTCGAGCACAGCCGGCATACCGGAGACGGCGACCATGCGCAGGACCAGCAACCCTGGGAGGCCGCGCACTACTACCGCTTCGAGCAACTGTGGCGCGGACGCGGCTACCTGCGAACCGACGTGAAGGACCACCCAAGCGGTCCCTTCATCCCGACCGAATGGGGCGCAGTGGCCAATCTGCGCCCCAACCCGCGCGTCGCCGACTACCGCCGCGTCAACAGCCCGGCGTTGCCGAAGCTGCTGCAATTCAACCGCGCCTACACCCGCGTGCTGGCCGGCGTTCAGGTGGCGTTTACGGGAGACGCCGCAGCCTTCCAGAACGCCGTGGCCGCCATGCTGCAACTGCGCGTGCTGGCGGTCGAGTTGATGAACCTTCCGAGCGGCTTCGATGACGGCACTGTGGCAGCGCCAAGCTTCGAGCTTGCCAGCGGCGACGAATGATGCCACGGGATCGCTCAGTGATCGCGTGAGGCGAACGCCACGCCGAAGGGGCGCGCCGCGCCGCCTCCTGCGCAGCATCATTTTCATGCGGATCTGGATGGCGAAGTCGCCGAACGCATCCACACCCTGAGTGTCCTGATGAACGGAAATTACACCGGGTGAACCCGCGTTTGCCGGCCGGCTGCCGCCGCCTCAACCAGGCTGTTGTCGCACCGGCAACGGGCATCGCAACCTCACCGTGCAACCGTGCCCCGGCGCCGACCGGATGTCCAGCTCCGCGTCGATCAGGCTGGCGCGCTCGCGCATGCCCAGCAGGCCGAGGCTGGCGCCAGTCGACGCGCGCGCAAGCATGGCCGGCACATCGAATCCGCAGCCGTCGTCCGATACGCTCAACGTGAGCGTGTCGGCGTCCTGCAGCAGCTCGACGTCGACCCGCCCGGCCGCGGCATGGCGCTGGACATTGGTCAGCGCGACCTGGACGATGCGGAAACAGGCCGTCTCTGTCTCCGGTTCCAGACGCGCCGGGCCCGCCACAATCCGGACGTGGGCCGCGAAGCTGCTCTGCGCCGCAGCCTGTCCGGCCAGCCATTTCAGGGCGGCTCCCAGCCCGAGGTCGTCGAGGATCGAGGGTCGCAGTGCCAGCGCCATGCCGCGCACTTGTCGCAGGGCATGGTCGACGATGCGCACGCAGTCGGTCCGAGGGTCGTCGGCCGGCGCTGCCTGCGCATTGGGTCGCTGCGTGAGCAGGTTGATCTTGATGGCCGTCAGCGCCTGGCCCAATTCGTCGTGCAGCTCGTGCGCCACCCGCCGGCGCTCCGCCTCCTGGACGGCGAGCACGCGTTTCGAAAGAAACCGCAGTTGCCGGCCGCTTTCGCGCAGGGCGGCTTCGGCGCGTTTGCGCTGGCTGATGTCCATCGCCACTACCTGGACCGCCGGGCGGCCGTTGTAGACGAAGGGTGAGGCCGACACCTGGACGTCGAAAGCCGAGCCGTCGAGCCGGAGGTACACATCTTCTATCGGGTACAGGCCGGTCTCGCCGGCGAGCAAGCGGGCCATGCGGTCGCGTGCCGCTGTACGATGGTCGGGGTGGATCAGGCCCTCGGTCGGCCAGCCCACCAGATCGTCCAGCCGTGCCGCCCCGAACAGCGCCACCGCAGCTTGGTTGGCCATGACCAGCCTGCCGTCCTGCTGCACTCCGATGGCATACGGCGACACATCCACCAATTGGCGGTAACGCGCCTCGCTCTCGCGCAGCGCCCCTTGCGCGAGTTTGCGCTCCGTGATGTCGCGCGTGATGCCCAGCAGCGCTTCCACGTGCCCGGCCGTGTCGCGCATGGGCGTGGCCTGCGTCTCGAGCCAGCGCCGTGTGCCGCGCAAGCCGATGATCTCGAACTCCAGCGAGCCGGCGGCGCCGCGCATCACGCGCTGGTGCAGGGCCGCAAACGCGGCGCGGTGCTCCGGTACGATGAACTCGGCCAAGCCGTGCAAGCGGGCCTGATCGATGGACGGGGCTTCCAGCATCGCCAGGCCGGCCCGGTTCATCTCCAGCAGCTGCCCGTCTGCTCCCAGCAGCTTGACGCACTCGGGTTCGGCTTCGAACATCGTGCGGAAACGCGCTTCGCTCTGGCGCAGCTTTGACTCCAGCCGGTGCTTGTGCACCGCCATTTCCACCACGGCGTGAAGTTCAAGCTCGGAAAACGGCTTGAGAATGTAGCCGAAAGGTTCGGTGAGCTTGGCGCGCGCCAGGGTTTCGCCCTCGGCAAATGCAGTCAGGAAAACCACCGGCAGCGCGTAGCGGGTCCGGATGACCTGGGCTGCGGCAATGCCGTCCATGGCCCCGGCCAGTTGCACGTCCATCAGGACCAGGTCGGGCATCAGCTCGCCGGCCAGCACGATCGCCTGTTCGCCCCGCGATGCGTGGCCCACCGGGTCGTAACCCAACTCCGCCAGTTGCTGGCGGATGTCCCGCGCGACGATGGCTTCGTCCTCGACCACGAGAATTCTGATCTTGCTGGGTTCGGTAGACATGGGGTGGTTCGTCAGATCGAGGCTTCGTAGGGTAGCGCAAGTCGCCGGGTTTTCTGGGGCGGCTTGCCGCTGTTATCGGGGTAACTCATGCCGTCGAATCGGCCGTGCCAGGCCCGGAAGGCGTGAACTCCAGGGTGAAGGCGGCGAGCGGCAAGGGCCCGATGATGAGCTCGCCACCCAGTTGCCCGGCCAGGTCGCCCACCAGTTGCAGACCCAGGGACTGGCTGCGCCGTGTGTCGAAGTCGGCGGGCAGACCGATCCCGGTGTCGCTGACCCGCAACCGCAGACGCGGACCACCCTGGATGGTGTGCAGCTCGATTCGGATCGTGCCGCCAAGGTCCTGGGGGAACGCGTGTTTGAGGGCGTTCGAGATCAGCTCGTTGACCAGCAATCCGCAGGGAGCGGCCTGGTCCAGCGGCAACTGCACCGGTGCCAGGTCGTGTTCCAGGCGTACGTTTCCCGGCCGGGTGGCGGCGGCGCGCATCACCTGGGTACTGAGCTGTTGCAGATAGGCACCGAGGTCCACCGCCGCAAAACTGTGCGAACGGTAGAGCGACTCGTGCAGCAGGGCCATGGATTTGATGCGGCCCTGCATGTCCTGGAGCACCGATTTCGCCGCGAGGTTGCGGCTGCGCCCGCTTTCCAGGCGCAGCAGGCTTTGCACCACCTGCAGGTTGTTTTTCACGCGATGGTGCACTTCACGCAGCAGCGCTTCCTTTTCCCGCAATGAACTGCGCAGCGCATCCTCGGCCGCTTTGCGTGCCGTGATGTCGGTGATCATGGCCAGGGCCCCGGCATACGCCCCGTCGGCGTCGAGAATCGGATTCGTCGCCACCAGGCTCCATTGAGCCGAACCATCCTTGCGTCGGAATTTGAAGTCGTGCTGCTCG
>JAYVRP010000816.1:0-15027 GCA_043776215.1 Rhodoferax sp.
CTGCACGCCGTAGCGCAGCAGCCGGTAGGTTCGCAGGTTGGCCTGGTAGAGGGTGATGCCGGTGGTGTCGGCAGCGATCTCCAGCTTTTGCAGGGCGGCGGAGATAGGGGCGAGGGAGTAGCCGCGCGCGGCCAGGTTGGCGCGCAGCAGCGCTGTCTCCACCGCGCGGTTGCCTTCCCGGCTGCTCCAGTCGCCCAGATGGGCATACCCCATGCCACCGGCATGCAAGGGCTGCGTGAACAGCGCCGCCACGCGGTTCTGGGTATGGCGTTCAGACCGGGCTTTGTCGGTCATGGCGGTTTACCTCGGGGTGCCAGCGCACGCAAACGTACGCGCCCTGCGTCGGTCAGCCGGTACCGCTGCAGGCGGCTGGCCGGTTTATCGGGAAGCGTCATTTCCACCAAACCGAGGTTCAAGGCGGGGCGCAGGTAGTTGGCGCGAAACGTCGGGCGGTGCTTCAATGCGAGCGCTGTCTGAACGAACGATGGTGCCTGGGGTCCAGTTGCCAGCACGGCCAACAAACGATCCACTGGGTCGGCGACTGGGTCGGCGACTGGGTCGGTGCCGTCATCTCGGCGAGAGTGGCCGCCCATGGCTTGCAGGTACTCCGGCGAGAACGGAAACTCCAGCCACAGATCGCTGTTCGTCCAGCGCCAATGCGGTATTCCGTCAAACCGGTGTCTGTCATTCCGCCTGATCACCAACAGGCCTTTCCCGGCATTGGCGAACCCACACGCCCAGCACAGATGGTCGTCACACCGGGACTCCTTCCACTCGCTGTGTTGGGACGCCCTCACTGCATTGGGGTGTTGGTCTTCACACCCTGACCAACTTGAAGTTGCCCTGGTACCGATCGAAGGAATGTTGAGCATCACAGCGGGCGTCGACTGAATGCGCTGGCATCACCCCGGCGCAATGATGGCTAGGCTTCGCCAGGCGCGTCCAGAGCGACAACTGCAGTCACCCTCAGGCGACCGCTGAGTTCGACGCCTGAAATCTGGATTCGATTCGACTCGTAGTAGTGCGTGCGCATGTCGTCGAGCAGATCTTCGGGAAATGACCCCTTGTGATCAATACCATCCTCAGTCTCACGCAATGTGAAGCTGAGGTTGTCATCGTCAATCTCGCCAATTCGGCCTGAGTAAAGCACGATGCGCTCCGTTCGTAGGTTTCTCAAATGTCGACTCACCTTGACCCGCGAGCTTCGATCAAGGTGGAATCGGCGCCCCTTTAACCACGCCCCAGAGACTTCGATAGCGCTGACAACGCCTGAACTTGGGGGCATAAGTGCAAGGGTCGCTCGCAGCACTGCCTCTTGCTCCGCGGGAGACGCTCCTGGCGAAACTGTCTGATCAGACGCCGCTTCAGCCCAGTCCAGTCCTCGCTCCAGAAAGGCGACTGCTTGCTGCAAGCTCTCATCCCGGAAAAAATCTGAATGTGGCTCAGCAAGTCCGACCTCAAAACTGGAAAATTTAAAACGTTGCACGGGAAGGTCGTAAAGGGCTCGCTGAGCATCAGTCGGTCGACCTTCTGTATTCGCCGCGCGCACATAGTCGAATACAGCTTTCAAGGAAGCGCGAGCCGACTCGGCAACCAAAGAGACAACGCTGCAAGGCATGCGCCCAAGCTCAATGCCTTCACCAAGTGCCCGCGCAGCGAAGACTACTGTATGTTCAGGATGCAGCGGGGTTCCAGGGACAGGAAGGTAGTCGTTTGGGATGTCGGACTCTACAACTGGCCAGATTTCGATTTGGTCCGTGGTTCGCCCGAAACAGGCCAGCCACATCCAGTCAGAGCAGATCGCTTCGCGAACGCCAAGCGTGCCATGTTCAAGCATTCGGATTTTTTCCGACGAGGCAGAGGCAAGGACGAATTTGCTGACGTCGGAGGACTCATGAGCCAGATACGCCAGAAGGAGTTGTCCAAGTTTGGAGTGCGTAACAAAGATGATCGGCTGCTCAGCTTCGTACAACACACGATCAACAGGCAGCGGCCAGTCGACAAAGCTTGTCGTCAGGCGATTCTCTGGTTTGAGGTTAATGTTCACCTGCAACCACCTTGAATTCCGACGGGTTCACCATACCGGCAAACGCCCACCAGTCCATGTGGCCTGCGCTATTGGGCAGCGAAGTAACGCCATGGGCTGCCGTCAGAGCCAGGTAGGCGACATGCGCGCCCAAGGTTGGTGTCAGGTTACGGCGGTGGGAGGCCTGCCGGAAGCTTGCAAAAATTGACAGCGCGGACCTGCGGCAATGATCAGCATGCGGTGCAAGGTCCAGTTGTACGTGCGTCTGGAAGTCGGATGCCGTTGCTGGGTCGGTTTTCACGATTCGATAGGCGTGCTGAACTCGCGACGTAGCCCAACTGGGAGGGCAGCCTTCAGGCAGGGGTTGGTCGAACACGTGTGCCATCTTTGAACGTGCAGGTAATTTGATTGATTGTCAGGCCTTGACAAGGCTGCGTAATGCAGTGTAAGCGAGAGAGCGCCGCAGTGACAGGCGCTTTTTGCGAGGCATCCCGGCACGACAAACCGCAGCGCTGGGGCATGGACGTGAAATTGGGCCGAACATGCATTGCCGATCACTCGCAAATTCGCGTCCAGAATCACGAGCGCGTCACGGCTGTTGCTGTTCTTGTCGCAGTTCCATCCGCCGACATCGCAGCCGATGTAGCGAGAGGGCGGAGGCAAGGGGTTGTTCATACCAGTCGCGTTCTGCCGGTGAGTAGTTCTTGCATCATGGCTTGCTTGAGGGCGCGAGTCTTGGTACGACGAGACTCCATCGTGGCAAGTTCCGTGTCCATATCAATGAAGACCTCCGCGATGGCGGTTTGCTCCGCATGGGTTGGAACAGGTATCTCCAATTCACGAACGTCTTTGCTATTGATCGCCGGGTAGTTTGATCCGGTGAGCAATGTTTCAATTTGGCGCGACAAAAGATGTCCAAAAAAATGCGGGAAAACGAACCCAGGATTGGCGATGCCAGCTCGGCAGCGAACCACTGCAAATCCAGTCGAACAAACCCAGTTCGGTTTTTCAATTTGGAAGTGAAGATGCGATTTCAAGTTGGGGCGCACAGTAGAAACGAGAACATCACCCTGTCTCAGAGTTCTCCTTGCGCGCGACGGTGCCGAACGGAAGTGTTGTTCAGAATGCCCAACCAGCGTGCCGCAATCCACATCTTCAAGCGATATGTAGTTGAATCGAAAGTCTCCGGGTGTATTGCCAGGCAGGTTTTCTGGATCAATGTCTGCAATGTCTCCCAAGCGCCTCGTACCCCAATCCGCCACGTAACCAGGAAGGCGGGTCTGGCCGGTGAGGAGTTGCTGCATGGCGGCCTGTTTGAGGTCGCGCTTCTTGGCGATGAGCAGGTCCAGTGCGTCCAGCAGTGCATCCACATCGGTCAATGCCGTTGCGATGGCGAGTTGTTCGTGCAAGGGCGGCAGCGCCACCGGCAATGCAAACAGGTCGCTGGACGCGAGGCGCTTGGTCCCGTGTGTTGATTCGCTCGCTATTCCAAGAACCCGCTGTGAATTGGCCAAAAGCCAGAAGAGGATGAACTCGCTGTGAACTCCATTGCGGGGAACAAGCACCTTCAGGTCTTGGTTAAAGGCAACTCGCCGTAGCGCCAGTGCGACTGGGAGCGTGTGCGCAAGGATCATCCCCCGTACGACCAACAAAATTGCGCCGACCGGTGCCAAGCGAGTTCCGTTGCCGACGGCGAGTTCAGTGATGTGGAGGATGGAGTCGCTTAGCCGCGACAGCTTCATGTCTTTGGCGCTCACCCAAGGAATGTCGCCGTTCCAATATTGGTCGTTGGCGAGGCTCGGCGTTCCGCCACTTAGCCAACGCCCAGCTTCGCCAAGTGGAGCGATGACCCACTCCTCCGGAATGTCACCAACGTCTGTCGGCTTGTATCTAGGTTGCGTCGCGCCCCCGACCCCTGCCGTCATACCCCCGCCTCCCGCAAGCTCAATTCCAGCTCGCGCCGCAGCGCCTCCCGATCCGGCAGATACAACTGGTACTTCTGCACAAACAACTGGCTGTTCATGCCATAGGTCGCGTATTCCACCAGCAGCTCGTCCTTGTGCCGGCTCAGGATGATGCCGATGGGCGGGTTGTCGCCGTCGGTGTTTTCCTCGTTGGCGAAATAGCCCAGGTACAGGTTCATCTGGCCGATGTCCTGGTGCTGCACGTCGCCCAGCTTCAGGTCGATCAGCACGAAGCAGCGCAGAATGCGGTGGTAGAAAACCAGGTCGACCTTGTAGTGGCTGTTGTTGATCGTGATCCGGTATTGGCGGCCCACGAAGGTGAAACCCTTGCCAAGCTCCAGCAGGAAGGGCTGCAGGTGGTCGCACAGCAGGGATTCAAGCTGGGTTTCGGACACCCTGTGCGGCTCCGGGATCTTGAGGAACTCGAACACATAGGGCTCGCGCAGCAGGTCGGCAGGCTGTGCGATCTGCTGCCCCTGGGTCGCCAGCTGCAGGATGCCGGCCTTGTCCTGGCTGGCGGCCAGGCGCAGGAACAGCGCGGTGTCCTTCTGGCGGACGAGTTCCCGCACCGACCAGCGCTCGGCAATCGCCTGCTTTTCGTAGAAGCCGCGCTCCAAGGCATCATCGAGCTTGAGCAGCTCGACAATGTGCGACCAGGTCAATTGGTGCGACAGCGTCGCACTTTTCGGATAGACCAGATAAAACTGCCTGCAGCGGATCAGGTTGCTGCGGCTGAAGCCTTTGCCGTGGCGCAGGCCCAGGTCAGCGGCCAGCGTGTTGATCAGCGCCTTGCCGTATTCGGCGCGCACGTTGCCGGCCTGCTCAAACTCGACGATATGCCGCCCCACCTGCCAATAGGTCTCGATCAACTGCGCATTGACCGCCTGGACTGCCCGAACCTGGCCCTGGGTGTAGGTGTCGGAAATCTGCGCCAGCAGGTGCTGGTAGCCGTCGGTTTGCGTCAGGTCCATGTCACCCCCATCTTCCGCAGGTGCTGCTCCACCCGCGCCGCCAATGCTGCCACCTCGTCGGTGAGCTGGGGGAGCGGCGTCGCATAACGCTCCGCCAGCACGCGGATGCGGCCGGTGAGCGTCTGCGAGACACGGTCCAGCTCGCCCTGCACGGCAGCCTGGATGCTGGCCAGCCACTTGTCGTCCACCACCAGCGCCTTGATGTCGGCTTCGGTCAGCCTGGCGTATTGCTGCAGCAGGGCCTCCATCAGGCTGTCCTGCGCGGCCTTGAGCGCCACGGCAGCGGTGGCCTCCTGGTCGCAAAGCTGCAGGAAATCGGCCAGCAGTTGGCGCTCCTGCGCTGCATCGGCGTCGCCCTGGATGCTCTTGAGTCGGCTTGCGGCGGAGGCCCGGGTCAGCTTGTCCTTGTCGTTCTTTGCATCTTCCAGCAGGCCGCCTTCGCCGCCGTGTTCCTCGGCCAGTTCCTCCAGCTGCTGCTGGAGCGCGGCAAGGTCGGACTCCAGTTGCTCGATGGCGCCCTGCTCCTTGGCGAAATAGCGGGCGACGAGCAGCGGCACAGGAATCAGCTCGGCCTTGTACTTCTTCTTGCCGACGGTGAAATCAGGCTTCTCCTTCGTCTTCCTGGTCTTGTCCTCCACTAGCAGTTGCGGCCTGGCCGCCGCCAGCCAGCCGTCGGCAGCGATGAGGTAGCAGTCGTCCTGCATGGACTGGGCCCAGTAGTCCATCAGGTGCTGGTAGATGTCGTAGTGGTCCAGCAAGGGGGCCTGCGCGAAGGCCGCAAGCAAGCCCTCGGCCAAGGCCTCAATCAAGGGCTTGGGGTGGCTGCTGGCAGCGTCCGCTGCAAAGCCCGCCAGCCGCGGCCGGAACGCGGCACGCCATTGCGCAAAATGCTGCTCCACCCCCTGCCGGAAGGCGCTGAACTCCGGGTGCTGCAGGATCGCCGGCTTAACCTCCGCCAGCGGCATGCGCAGGGCCAGGTAGCCAGGCCGCAGGGGCTCGAACAAGGCTGCGCGCACCGCGGGCATGACCTGCCAGTAGGTGGCCAACGCATCGATGTCGCGCACCGGAATGCCGCCGCGCAGATGGCCTTCGATGTCCTGAATGTCTTCCGGCTCGGTGCTGTCGATATAGCGCGGCAGGTTCAGATTGAAGCCGTTCTTCGGGTCGGCAATTTCTGCCACCGGCACCATGCGGGCGTAGCGCGGGTCGTCCACCTGGCGGTTGAAGGCATCGACGATCCGGTGCATGTCGCGCGCGCGCAGCCGGTTCTTGGGGCCGTCCTTCATGAAGCCCTTGGAGGCGTCGATCATGAAGATGCCCTTGCGGGCGGCGGCGTTCTCCTTGTCCAGCACCAGGATGCAGGCCGGGATGCCGGTGCCATAAAACAGGTTGGCCGGCAGGCCGATGATGCCCTTGAGGATGCCGCTGCGCACCAGCTTCTCACGGATGGCGGCCTCGGCATTGCCCCGAAACAACACCCCATGGGGCAGGATGCAGGCCGCCTTGGCGCTGGCCTTCATGCTGCGGATGATGTGCAACAGGTAGGCGTAGTCGCCCTGCTTGGCCGGTGGCTCGCCCCAGGCGAAGCGCTGGAACGGGTCCTTGCCCGGTGTCAGGCCGGTGCTCCAGCCCTTGTCGGAGAACGGCGGGTTGGCCACCACGTAGTCGTAGGTGCGCAGGGCTTCTCCGTCCTTAAACTTCGGCGCGGCCAGCGTGTTGCCCGACAGGATGTTGGCCGTGGGGAAGTCGTGCAGGATCATGTTCATGCGGGCCAGGCCGGCGGTGCTCACGTCCTTTTCCTGGCCCTCCAGCGTGATCTGCCGGCCAGCCTCGACCGCCACCTTCAGCAGCAGCGAGCCCGAGCCACAGGTCGGGTCATAGGTGGTGGTCGATGCCCGGGTGTTGGCCGGCGAGATGCCGATCACCTTGGCGATGATCCGGCTCACCTCGGACGGCGTGTAGAACTGGCCCTTGCTCTTGCCGCTTTCGCTGGCAAAGTGCTGCATCAGGTATTCATAAGCGTCGCCAAGGATGTCGTCGTGCTCGGCGCGGTTCTGGGAGAAGTCGAGTTCCGGCTTCTGGAAGATGCCGATCAGGTTGCCCAGCCGCTCCACCATGGCCGGACCCTCGCCCAGCTTGTTGGGGTCGTTGAAATCGGGAAAGTCGCTCTTGGACAGCCGGGCGTTGGCCTCGACCAGCGGCGCGATGATCTGGGTGTTGATCCGGTCGCCGATGTCGCTGCGGCCCTTGAGCGCCACCATGTCCGTGAAGCTGGCTCCCTTGGGGATGACCACCGGCGGGGCAAAGGCGTCGCTGTTGCCATATTTGTCGGTGATGTACTTGATGAACAGCATGAACAGGACATAGTCCTTGTACTGGCTGGCATCCATGCCGCCGCGCAGTTCATCACACGAGGCCCAGAGGGAGGCGTAGAGGTCGGATTTCTTGAGGGCCATGGATTCGCAGAGGGGTGGACGGTGATGATACGTGCGACAGGATGCGCAGACCGACTTGATGACGTGCGCGCCGCAGCCCAAGGCCGAACCAGCCACCAGGCTTTCCGAAGCGCGACAAGTGCGTTGCACCTCGCACGCCGAGCGGGAATTCCGCTTTCAGGTGTCGGGGGCCTGAACCACACACGCACGCCATAACGGCCAGCTGGCAGCGACGCTGGCGAAGCCGCACAGCGCGCAGGTCATGGCCGCAAGCGGCGCGCCAAGCCGTTCGGCGAGCCATCCCACCGGATCAAGCTTCGCGCTGCACCCCGTGGCCCTCACCGCGGGCGCCGAACTGGTCGGCCTGCAGGCGGCTGACATGCACTTCACTTCCATGTCCGCATCGCGACCGAACATGGTCGAGCGATTCCTTCGTGATACCCCGCCAATCGGTTGCGCATCGGCGTGATCACCAGCGTGCCCTTTCGGGATTTGTCGCGGGCGCGGACTAAGGGGTCATGAAGGGGTTGACGATGCGCACACCGCCGAAGGTCGCACCGTGCTGCATGTCTTCGCTGAGCAACTGCTGACAGCCGCTCACGACGGCCGCTTGCAGTATCAGCGCGTCGTAGAACGAGAAACTGTGCAGCACATGCAAATCGAGCGCACCGGCCATCAGTTCCGCCGTGGCCGGCACTATCTCGCAGCCACCATAGAAGCCGAGGCGCTGGCGAATCAGGGCGGGCGGCAAGCGCAGCTTGCGCAGGGCCACATTGACGAACTCCTGCAGGACCTGCGTCGACAGCACTGCAGTCCCGGCAGCACGGTGCTGTTTGATCACATCGATGGCGCGCCGCTGCTTGATAGGCTCATCAGAGGAGTCGGCATACACCAGCAGGTTCGTATCAAGCAGGCTACGCACGACGGTTGGCCTCCTCACGATCAAACTTCCAGCCCTGAAGGCGTCCAGGCGTGTTGAGCGCAGAAGACTCGAATGCCTGCAATTCGACCGCCAGTTGCGGTCGGCCAGCGAGTTGCTCCAGGTAGTCCCGAACGGCTTGATTCAAGCTCTTGCCCATTGCGCCGGCGGCTTTGCGTGCTTCTTCAGCGATTCGTTCGTCGATAGAAAGCGTGATATTCATTGTTCCCTCCACATTGAAGTGCGCACGTATTATGTGTGAAATCGGCCGAAAAGAGGTTGGCACCGTTTATGGGCGCTCATGATATTATAATAATATAGCGTAAACGACAACCTGACGAACTGGAGACAAAGCTTGGCGGGGGGTGATTTCCAGCCGCTTCGGCTCAATGCCATGACCCATGAGACCCTGGCCCATCAGGACGCCATCGCCGCGCTGCGCGCGCGTTTTGGTGAGCGGCTCTCTACCACCGCCGGCGTACGCGACCACCATGCCAAGGACGAGTCCTGGCACAGCCCGCACCGGCCTGACGCCGTGGTCTTTCCGCAAAGCACTGAAGAGGTGGCCGAGGTGGTGCGTATCTGCGCCGCCCACGCCACGCCGGTGATCGCCTACGGCACTGGTACCTCGCTGGAGGGCAATGTGATCCCTCATCTGGGCGGGGTGGTAGTGGACCTGGCGCACATGAACCAGGTGTTGCGCGTCAGCGCAGACGATCTGGATGTGACGGTGCAGGCCTGCGTCACCCGAATGCAGCTCAACGAACATGTGCGCCACATGGGTTTGTTTTTTCCGATCGACCCTGGTGCCAACGCGTCCATCGGTGGCATGGCCGCCACGCGCGCCTCTGGCACCAATGCCGTGCGTTACGGCACCATGCGCGAGAACGTTCTTGCGCTGACCGTGGTGCTGGCCGACGGGCGCATCATCCGCACTGCGCGGCGCTCGCGCAAATCGGCGGCGGGGTATGACCTGACACGCCTGTTCGTCGGCTCCGAGGGCACCCTGGGCATCATCACCGAAGTGAGCGTCCGGCTGTTTGGCATCCCGGAGGCGATGGCCGCCGCGGTATGTTCGTTCGACGACATCGGCAGCGCGGTGAACGCCGTGATCCAGACCATACAGCTAGGAATCCCGGTGGCGCGCATCGAGCTCATCGATCCGGATGCGGTGGATGCGATCAATCGCTACTCGAAGATGAACCTGCCGCTCAAGGACACGCTGTTCATCGAGTTCCACGGCAGCGACGCGGCCGTGAAGGAGCAGGCGGAGACGGTGCAGGCGCTGGTGAGCGAGCATGGTGGCGGGGCGTTTAGCTGGGCGACCCGACCGGAGGAACGCAATGCTCTCTGGAAAGCGCGCCACGATGTGACATACGCCAGCAAGGCCATGCGTCCGGGCTGCGAAATCTGGGCCACTGATGTATGCGTGCCAATCTCCCGGCTAGCCGAATGCATATTGCAGACCAAGGAAGATCTCAAGGGGAGTTTCCTCAAGGCCCCGTTGGTCGGCCATGTGGGCGACGGCAACTTTCACCTGGGTTTTCGCGTCATGCGCGACGATCCGCGCGAACTGGCCGAGGCCGAGCGCATCAACGAGCGTCTGATCCACCGGGCGCTGGCGATGGATGGCACCTGCACCGGCGAGCACGGCATCGGGCTGGGCAAGATCAAGTACCTGGAGGCGGAGCACGGCGAAGGTGTCGCCGTGATGCGCTTGCTCAAGCAGGCACTGGATCCGGGTAACCTGATGAATCCCGGCAAGATCTTCGTGAATCCGTGATAACGCAAGTCGCCGAAGGAGCGCCGCAGCCGCGTCTGGACCCCCAGACCGTGCGTGCTTTCGCGCGCGACGGAGCCGTGCTGCTGCGCGGCGTTTTGACACCTTCCGAGGTAGTACGCCTTGCCCGTGGCATCGAATACAACCTTGCCCATCCCAGCCCGCTGGCCCTGGTTGCCAGCGAGCCGGACGACCCGGGACGCTTTGTCGAAGATTTCTGTAGCTGGCAAGACAACCCGGATTACTGCGGCATTCTGCTGCACTCGGGCCTGCCCAGGCTCGCCGCGCAACTCATGGAAAGCCGCACGGTGCGCCTGTACCACGACCACATGCTGGTGAAAGAGGCCGGCACGCGCCAGCCCACGCCCTGGCACCAGGACCAGCCCTATTACAACGTCAGCGGGCGGCAGAACGTGAGTTTCTGGATACCGGTCGATCCGGTGCCATTGGAGAGCACGCTGCGCTTCGTCGCCGGGTCGCATGCCGGCACCTGGTACATGCCACGCACCTTCCGCGACGCCCAGGCCAAGTGGTTTCCCGACGGCGCGCTGGAAGAATTACCCGACATTGACGGCGACCCGAAACGCTTTCGCCAACTGGGCTGGGCGCTACAGCCGGGCGACGCGCTGGCCTTTCACATGCTCACACTGCACGCCAGCAGCGGCACCGGGCCGGGCCTGCGAAGGCGGGTTTTCTCGGCGCGTTACCTGGGCGAAGACAGCCGCCATGCGGTGCGGCCCTGGCGCACCTCGCCGCCGTTTCCGGGGCTCGATCAACGTCTGGCGGATAGCGCGCCGATGGACGATACGCTGTTTCCGGTGGTTTGGCCGAATGGTTGACTGCGCAAGCATGGGGCAAGATAATGCTTGATTATTGCTACCAAATAGAAATATTTGTAGCATAAGTTCGTTGCTTTATAGCTACCAAGCACCCATTCCTGATGCAACTGGCTCAAAAAATTTCAGTCTCGCTGGACCCCGGCACGCTGCGCTTTCTGGAAGCTTATCTGGCCAGCAGTCGCAGCAAAAGCCGTTCGGCGGCCGTCAACGAAGCCTTGCGTCTGCTGGAGCAGCGTGAGACCGAGCGCGCACTCGAACTAGCCTATCGCCAAAGTGCGCCCAACGATCTCATCGTGGCGCATGAACTTGAAAGCAGTTTGCAAGATGGTCTCCGTGGCGCAGGCGATGAAACGTGGTGACATCTATTTCGCCGCGCTTGACCCCACGCGTGGCTCCGAGGTGCAAAAAACCAGGCCCGTCATCATCGTCAGCAACGACGTAGCCAACCGCGCCAGTAGCCTCGTGACCGTTATCCCCATGACCTCCAATCTCACACGGGTCTTCCCGTTTGAAGTGAGCTTGACCGCGACTGAGACCGGCCTGGGCAAAGGCGGCAAAGCCATGGCCCAGCAGGTTCGCACCCTGGACAAGGCGCGGTTGGGGTCGCTGCGCCGGGGAACGGTGACTGCTGAAAAGATGCTCCTGCTTGACGCCGCATTGCGGCTGCATTTGGCACTTTGAGTTTGTGCACACGCCGATACGGTCAATGCAGGCACACAGTAACCGGGTTGCGCCATGCTCAGGCGCTGGCGCATGACCCGCTCCAGGTATCCCGCTCCAGGTTGACGCGAACCCATATTCTTATAATAATATAAAGCAAAAGACGCTTGCGCTCCTGGAGCAGCACATGAAAATCAGCGCCCTCGAGACTTTTCGTTGCCCGGATTTCCCCAATCTGGTCTGGCTGCGGCTGCACACCGACGACGGCTTGGTGGGGCTGGGCGAGACCTTCTATATACCGGGCGCGGTGGAGGCCGTTATCCACGATTTCGCTGCGCCGCTGCTGCTCGGGCAGTCTGCGTTTGATCGCGAGCGCCACTGGCAGGCGCTGTTCTCGTACGCCAATTTCTTTGGCCATGCCGGTGCCGAGATGCGTGCGATTTCAGCCATCGATCTGGCCCTGTGGGATTTGCTCGGAAAACACACCGGGCAACCCGTATTGCACCTTCTGGGCGGGCAGACGCGTGACAGCATCCGCGTCTACAACACCTGCGTCGACACACCCCTGTACGCCGACCAGACGGCTTTTCTGGAGCGTCCTGGTGAACTGGCCGAGCACCTGCTCGCCCAAGGCATCACGGCCATGAAAGTCTGGCCCTGGGACCGCTTCGCCCCGCAGATGCAGGCACGCGGTGTTACCGGGCCGGCCGGCTGGTCAGCCGTGGGGCCGGTCGGGCATGACCTGCTTCCTGAAGAACTCGCCCAGGGTTTGTGGACCGTACAGGAGATCCGGCGTGCCGTCGGTGACCGGATGCAGATTGCACTCGAAGGCCACGCCCGCTGGGACCTCAACTGCGCCTTGCGCATCGCCCGCGCGCTCGAACCCTACGACGTGATGTGGATGGAAGATTTCATCCAACCCGACAGCGCCAGCGACCTGGCGCGGCTGTCCCACGAGTCGCGTATTCCCCAGGCCGTGAGCGAGCGGCTGATCACGCGCCACGCCTTTCGCCGCATCCTGGACGCCGATTGCGCCCACGTGGTGATGCCCGACATCATATGGACCGGTGGCTTGAGCGAGGCGGTGAAGATCGCTGCCATGGCCGACACCCACCATCTGTCGATTGCGCCGCACGATTGCACCGGGCCGGTGAACCTGTTCGCCTGCCTGCAGCTTTGCGCCGCTATGCCCAACGCCATGATCATGGAGACGGTGCGTGGTTTTTGCGAGGGTTATTACCGCGAAGTCGTCACACCTGACCTGCCGATTCAACACGGCCGGGCGCAGCTCGACCGTTTTAGTCCTGGCCTGGGCGTGTCCTTGCGCGACGAATTCCTGGCGCGTGGCAATCTACAGCGCCGCCTGTCCACTACCTGAGCAGAAATTGCAAATGAAAATCACCCATATCGATACCGTCACGGTCAGCGCCGGCTGGAAGAATTGGCTACTGCTGAAAGTCCATACCGACGCCGGCGTCCATGGCATTGGCGAGGGCACGCTGAACGGCTTCATCAAGACCACCGAGGCGGCGGTACACGAACTCGAACACCTGGCGCTGGGCCGTGACCCGCGGCGCGTGAACCAGCTCTCCAAACACCTGATGGACAGTGTTTCGCTGGACGGGGGGCATATCCACCGCACGGCAGTGGCGGCCATCGAGGTTGCCTGCTGGGACATTCTGGGCAAGTCGCTCGGTGTGCCGATCCACCAGTTGCTGGGCGGCCGGGTGCGCGATTCGGTGGCGGCCTACGCCAACGGCTGGTACCGCACGGAGCGCACGCCGGAGCACTTTGTGGCAGCTGCCGAGGCGGTCGTGGCAAAAGGCTTCAACGCGCTCAAGCTCGATCCGTTTGGCACCGCGCAGGGCTTCATCGAAGAGCACGAGTTGCAACTGTCCTATGACATCCTGGCCGCGTTACGCCAGCGTTTTGGGCCGCAATTACGCATCCTTATAGACGTGCACGCACGTTTTACCGAGGCCGAATCGCTACGGGCGGCGCGCAAGCTGGCACCGCTCAACCTGTACTGGTGGGAGGAGCCAACCACGCGCGAGCGCGAGCAACCCGCCAACGCCGTCGGGCTGCAATGCCCGATCCGGGTGGCTACCGGCGAGATGTACGACACGCTGGGCCAGTTCTACACGCTGGCCACCGGTGGCGGCGTGAACATTTTCCAGCCCGAGCCGATGTCGCTGGGCGGCATTACCAACACGCTGGCGGTGGCCAATCTGGCGCTGGCGCACGGTAGCTGGATTGCGCCGCACCAAAGTGGCGGCCCGGTGGCCACGGCGGTCTGCCTGCAACTGGCCGCGTGTGTGCCGAACTTCCTGATACAGGAACACTTTGACGCGTTCAATGAGGCCTGGGTGCGCGATCTGGTGGACTGGCACCCCACGATCAACCCGGCCAACGGCCATTTGTCCTTGCCTGACGGGGCGGGCCTCGGAATCGACATTGATTTCGACGTGGCACGCGCCCACCCCTATGATCCCAAGGCTTATCTGAACATCTACCAGGATGGCTGGGAGAAGCGCCTGGGCCAAAAACTATGACACGAGCGGCAGTACAGCCAGAAGCAGACCTGGACGAGGCCGCGCAGCAGGAGGCTGCACTGCTGGCGTTGCAGCCTGAGGCCCTTTCACGGGAACACGGGCCGCTGTACCGGCAACTCACCCAGCGCCTGCGCGCGCCCATCGAATCCGGCACCCTGGCACCCGGCCACCCCTTGCCACGCGAAGCCGATCTGGCTGGCCATTTTGGCGTCAGCCTGATAACCGTGCGCCAGGCGCTGCGTGATCTGGAGGGCGAGGGCCTGATCAAGAAACGCACGGCCAAACCGGCCATCGTGGCGGCACCGCAAACTGGCAACAAGGCGCTGGAGTTTCAAAGCCTGTCGGCGATTGCGGCTTCCACGCTGGACCGGCGGCTGGAAATCCGCAGTTACCGCAAAGAGCGCTCCGCGCTGGCCTGCGAGGTATTTGGCTTGGCCACCGGCACAGCCTGTTATTGCCTGCGCGCCGTACTGCTGGTGAAAGACCAATTGGTCACCCAGACCGCTTTCTATTTCCCGCCGCACATAGGCAGCCGCCTCCAGCGCGCCGATTTCGACGACGTGGTGGTGTTTCGGGCAGTACAGCGGCATCTGGGCATCACCCTGTCGCGCGCGCAGATCAAGGTGAGCGCCCAGATTGCCGATGAAGCCTTGGCAAAGGCGCTGCATTACGATGTGGGCGGCCCGATTCTGGCCACCGAGATGTTGTACTTCAACGCTGCGGGTGAGCCAGTCGAATTGACGGTCTCGCGCAATCGGGCCGACCTTTTCAGCATCACCTACGACGCGCCCAACGATATGTTGTAGCAGCGCGCGCAAGCCAAGGTGCAACGCGGTTCAGGGTGCTGGTGTGTTTGCAAACGCCAGCCAAAGCGGTACCTG
>JAYVRP010000817.1:0-4148 GCA_043776215.1 Rhodoferax sp.
GCAATTCGGAACGTAATGCCAGCAACACATAGAACATCACACCGACGCCGGCCATTGATTTGCTGGCGAATCCGCAACCGGGCTGGTTCGGGTTCACGATGACGTGGGCATCCGGCAGCTGGGCAGCGGGCAGGTGGTGGTCGGTCACCAGCACCTGCATGCCCAGCACACGTGCCCGTGCCACGCCTTCCAGGCTGGCGATACCGTTGTCCACCGTGATCAGTACATCGGCGCCGCTGTCCTTCACCCGTTGGGCGATCGGCTCCGTCAGCCCGTAGCCGTCGAGCACGCGGTCGGGCACGATGAAGCCGACCTGCCGGGCGCCCAGCAGGCGCAGGCCCCGGATCCCGACCGCGCAGGCGGTGGCACCGTCACAGTCGTAATCGGCCACGATGCACAGCCGCAGGTTGGCGGCAATGGCGTCGGCCAGCAGGACGGCGGCTTCCTGGCTGCCTTTCAGGTCGGAGGGCGGCAGCAAGCGGTGCAGTGCGTCGTCGAGTTGGTCCATGGCCGACACGCCCCGCGCAGCGTACAAACGGGCCAGCAACGGGTGCGTGCCGCCTTGCTCAAGCGCCCAGACGGCACGTGGCGGGACATCGCGGGTGGTGATCTTCATAACTGGTCCTGCAGGGTCTGCAGTGTGGTGGTGGTCCAGCGGCGCTGCAGCCGGCGCAACGGGCCGTCGCGCGCCTGTGCGAATGTGATCGCGTTGCGCTCTCCGCACAGTGTCAGCCGGGCTTCGGGGTCGGACGCGAGGCTGTTCAGGAGCGCCTTGCACTCCTGTGTGTCCACCTCGGCCCAGGCCCGTGCCCACGCGGACCCGTCGTGGCCCAGCGCCGCGAACCGCAGGCGGTCGACCAGGCGCATGGCAGGGTCGTCCGTCGTCTTCGCCCCCACCGGCAACGCGCCGGTGCCACTGACCCAGAATGTATTCACGCTGGCCTGCCCCCGCGCGCTGCGCGCATCCGTTACCGGGTGGGTGTACAGCAGCATCTGCATTTCGTTTTGCAGGCGCCGCAGCGTGGGCGCCGACGGCATCCAGGGGCTGATGTCGCGCCCCACCACGCGGTCAAGCGAGGCGCTGGGCAAGCCGCGAAACACCTCACCGCAGGCCAGCCAGCGTTGTGGCGCAAGGTAGTGCAGCAGCACGCCGTCTTCCAGAAAATAGGGGGCCATGGCGGCGAGCAGCTCGCGCGATTCGGGCTCTTCCAGGGCCAGGGAGCGTGGGTCGGCCAGGTCGATATGGTGGGCACCGACGTTGCAATGCACGGGGTAGATCCAGGCCCATGCGGCACCAGCGGGCGCGTGGCCCGATTGCGCGGCGTCACGCGCCGCCCAGGCGATGCAGCCATCGGGTGCCGCCATGCCATACAGGTTTGCCAACGCCCGCTCGTGCGGGGGAGACAGGGTGCTGGCAGAAGCGGCGTCGGTCGAGATAGGGGCCAGACGCGCCAGCAGCTTTTCGAGGTGGGGCAGTCGCAGGTCGCGCACGAGCTCGGCACACCCGGGTGCATCGGAGCAGGCAAACGGAATCAACAGATGCATGCCGATATTGTCCGGGATGCCACAATCCACGCAGTTCCATGCCCGAATCATCCACCCTGTTTTCCCGTCCACGATGCCATTGCCGTACGAACTGACGCTCGGGTGGCGCTACACGCGCGCGGGGCGCAGCACCCGGCGCAACGGCTTCATTTCCTTTATTTCGGGGGTGTCGATGCTGGGCATCGCGCTCGGCGTGGCGGCGTTGATCATCGTGCTCAGCGTGATGAACGGGTTCCAGAAAGAGGTGCGGGACCGCATGCTGGGGGTGGTGTCACACATCGAGATTTTCGCGCCTGGTGGCTCAGCCCTGGCGGACCTGGACCGCACCCTGTCCGAGGCCGGACAAAACCCGCAGGTGATTGGTGCTGCCCCGTTCATCGCCGCGCAGGGCCTGCTGGCACGTGGCGAAGACATGAAAGCCACTCTGGTGCGCGGCATCGATCCGGCGCGTGAACCCGAGGTGACCGATCTGGCACTGGGTCTCAAGAACGCCGGATTGGAACGCCTGGTGGCAGGCGAGTTCGGCATCGTGCTGGGCGGCGAACTGGCCCGTGCCTTGGGCGTGCGCCAGGGCGACAAGGTGACCCTGATCACGCCCAGCGGACAGGTCACGCCGGCGGGCGTGGTGCCCCGCCTCAAGCAGATGACGGTGGTGGGCACCTTCGATTCGGGTCACTTCGAATACGACTCCGCGCTGGTGCTGATGCATGTCGACGACGCGGCCCGCCTGTACCGGCTGGAGGGGCCCACCGGCATCCGGCTCAAGTTGCGCGATTTGCACCAGGCCCGGGCCGTAGCGGCGCAACTGGCCACGAGCCTCACGGGCGACCTGGTCGTCCGCGACTGGACCAAACAGAACCGCACCTGGTTTGCCGCAGTCCAGGTCGAGAAAACGATGATGGCGATCATCCTCACGCTGATCGTGGCGGTGGCGGCCTTCAACCTGGTGAGCACGCTGGTGATGACCGTCACCGACAAACGCGCCGACATCGCCATTCTGCGTACGCTGGGTGCCAGCCCGCGCAGCATCATGGGCATCTTCGTGGTGCAGGGCGCCATGGTGGGTGTGATCGGCACCTTGTCGGGCCTGGTGCTGGGCCTGGGTGTGGCTTACAACATCGACGTGATCGTGCCGGCGCTGGAGCGCCTGTTCAACGCGAACTTCCTGCCCAAGGACATCTACCTCATCAGCCGCATGCCCAGTGACCCGCAGCAAGGCGATATCCTGCCGATTGCCTTGATCTCGCTGGTGTTGTCGTTCCTGGCCACCATCTACCCCAGTTGGCGCGCCAGCCGCGTCAACCCGGCCGAGGCGCTGCGTTATGAGTGATGTGGTGCTGGCGGCTGCGAGCCTCACGAAACGATTCTCCGAGGGGCGCCTGGATGTCACGGTTCTTCAGGGTGTGGACCTGCAGGTGCACCGGAGCGAAACGCTGGCCATCGTCGGTGCGTCGGGTTCGGGCAAAAGCACCCTGTTGCATTTGCTCGGTGGCCTGGACGCGCCCACCAGTGGCAAGGTGCACCTGATGGGCCAGGACCTGTCGACACTGGGCCCGGCGGCGCAGGGCGTGTTGCGCAACCGCCACCTGGGTTTTGTCTACCAGTTTCACCACCTTTTGCCCGAGTTCAGCGCGCTGGACAACGTGGCCATGCCGTTATGGATCCGGCGCACTCCGCCGGACGAATGCGCCAAGGCCGCCGAGAAGACCCTGGCCAGTGTGGGCTTGCAAGACCGTTTGCACCACCGCCCCTCGGAACTCTCGGGCGGCGAACGCCAGCGCGTGGCCATTGCCCGTGCCCTGGTGACGGGACCAGCCTGCGTGCTGGCCGACGAACCCACCGGCAACCTGGACCGCGCCACCGCCGATGGTGTGTTCGAGCTGATGCTGCAACTGGCGCGCGAGCAGGGCACAGCGTTCATTCTGGTCACCCACGACGAAGGCCTGGCGGCGCGCTGCGGACGGCAGCTGAAGCTGGTGCTGGGGAAGTTGACGGAGGAACTCAGAGTATCCGGTTGAACCACAACAGCGACAGGCTGGCCGACGCGATGGCCAGCACGGCGGCCACCAGCGCCAGCAGGCCGGAGATCTCGGTTTCCTTTTTCACGACGGTCAGTCGGGAACTGAGTTTCTCGTACACCTTCTTGAGCGTTTCTGCGTTGCCGGCATAGAAGTACTCGGCCTGTGTTTGTGTGGCGACGGCCTTGAGGGTGGCCTCGTCGAGCCGCACACGCATCGACCATCCTTCGAATCCGATGGTCTCGCCGTCCACCGTGCCCACGCCCACGGTGTAGATACGCACCCCTCGGTCGGCGGCCATCTTGGACGCTTCCATCGTGTCGACACCGGTGGTACGCTGGCCGTCGGTGAGCAGGATGATGGCAGCTGAGGTGTAGGAGCCGGGCGCCACCGGAACGAATTCCTTCTTGTCCTTCTTGGATGACTGGTCGATCGCCACGCCCCGCGGTTTTCCGCTGCCATAGGTAATGGCCGACAGATCGATGCCCTCGTCGGGAAACAACTCGGCCAGCGACACCACGATGGCGCTGCCGATGGCTGTGGCGCGCTGCATCTGGAACTTGTCGATCGCGGCGACCAGGTCTT
>JAYVRP010000818.1:0-4139 GCA_043776215.1 Rhodoferax sp.
CGCGCGCGCTGGTGCCAGCGCTGGTGGTGCCCTTCAGGCACGGCCCACCGCCAGGGAGTAACCCGCATTGCGCAGCGTCTTGATGCAATCCAGCGGCTCGAGCTTCCTGCGCAGGCGGCTCACCACGATGTCGACCGCGCGGGTATACAGGTCGGCCTCGCGGCCGCGCAGGTGGTTGAGGATGTCATCGCGGCTGAACACCTTGCCCGGGTCACGCGCCAACAGGGCCAGCAGATCGAACTCGGTGCCAGTCAACTCGACCACCTCACCATGGCGCTGCACCGTGCGCTTGTCGAGATCAAGCACCAGGCCCTCGAATACGAGCCGGTGCATGTCAGCGATGCTGCGGCGCCGGCGCAACACCGTTTGCAAGCGGGCCACCAGTTCCCGGGGTTCGAAAGGTTTGGGCAGGTAGTCGTCAGCGCCAAGTTCGAGCCCCACCACACGGTCGGTGACATCGCCCCGTGCCGTGAGCATGATGATCGGAATGTCACTGTCGCGGCGGATGGCGCGGCACAACGCAAAACCGTCCATTTCGGGAAGCATCACGTCGAGGATCGCAGCGTCGAAATGCCCGGTCCGCAACTTGGCCAGCCCGTCACCGGGGCGGGTGGCAAGCTCCAGCGCCATCTCGAAGCGCTGGAAATACACGGCCAGCGGTGGGCCGAGCTGCGCATCGTCGTCGATCAACAGAATCCTGACCATGGCGCATTCTCCCACCGCGCTGGCGCTCAGCCGCGACCGAACCAGCCGCGACGGCGCTGCATGAAGTCCCGCACCTTCTGCTGCTGCGCCGGGTTCAGGCTGTCGAAAAAGTCCGCCGCAGCCGCGATCACTTCCGGGCTCTTGCCGCGCAAGGCCGTGGTTTTCTCTTCGACAATCGCCTGGGCACGCGCGCGGTCGAACTGGGTGCCCGACACCAACGCCTGGATCTCGGCGCGCGGGTCGGTGGTCTTGCCTACCAGTGCCAGCCGCTGCTCATGCAAACGATCCCCCAGAGCGCCAAGACGCTGTTTTTGCGACTCGTTGAGGTCGAGCTCCTTGCCGACACGCTCGACCATGCGGGCCTTGAATCTGGCCGAGTCCTCCTCGCTGATGGCCATGCCGTGGCCTGTATGGTGGTGGCCACACGCGGTGAGCCCACCGATCACGATGCTGGCGCCGAACAGGCCAAGAAGGGTGCGTTTGATCCAGAGTTTCATGAGATTTCCTTGTGGAAAGTGGTTGAACAGGAGTGTGATGGTGCCGGCGCTTCGACCCCGTGTGCTTTCGCCACGGTATCGGCCTGTATCGGTTTGTTTCACCCGTCATCCCGGCGCCGCAGGTGCGCCACGGCTGAAGGCGCGCCGGTTCCTGCGTGCGTCCCTAAAATGCAGTCAGCAGGACCGGAACCGAACACGACTTCATCTGTAAGTCAGCAGAAACCCCCGTGCGGCATAGTCTCTGTTTTTCAACACCCACCACTCTCCAAGGAACACCATGAGCCGTGAAGTCGTCGTTGTCAGTGCAGTTCGTACCGCCATTGGTACATTTGGAGGCGCCCTCAAGGATGTCCCTCCCACAGATCTCGCCGCACAGGTGGTCCGTGAATCGCTCCAGCGCGCTGGTGTGGCCGGGGAGGACGTGGGCCACGTCGTGTTCGGTCATGTGGTGAATACCGAACCCAAGGACATGTACCTGTCCCGCGTGGCGGCCGTCAACGGCGGTTGTGGCGAGGGCACACCGGCCTTCAACGTGAACCGCCTGTGCGGGTCCGGCCTGCAGGCCATTGTGTCGGCGGCCCAGGCGATCGCACTGGGCGACACCGATATCGCCATTGGTGGCGGCGCAGAGAACATGAGCCGGGCGCCCTACGCCAGCCTGACCAGCCGTTGGGGTGCGCGCATGGGCGACACGAAAATGATCGACATGATGGTGGGCGCCTTGCACGACCCGTTCCACAACATCCACATGGGCATTACGGCCGAGAACATCGCCGCCAAATGGGGCATCACACGTGCCGACCAGGACCAATTGGCCCTTGCAAGCCACAACCGGGCTGAGCGCGCCATCCTGGCAGGATACTTCAAGAGCCAGATCCTGCCGATCATCCAGAAGACGCGCAAAGGCGACGTGGCCTTCGACACCGACGAACATTTCCGACCCAACTGCTCACTGGAAGACATGGCCAAACTCAAGCCCGCCTTCCTGAAGGAAAACGGCACGGTCACCGCCGGCAACGCCTCGGGAATCAATGACGCCGCAGCCGCGGTGGTGCTGATGGACAGCGCCACCGCCAAGGCACGTGGGCTGCAACCCCTGGCGCGCCTGGTGGCCTACGCCCATGCGGGCGTGGATCCGAAGTTCATGGGCATTGGCCCGGTACCAGCGACGCAAAAGGCGCTGCAAAAGGCGGGCTTGACGGTCCAGGACCTCGATGTGATCGAGGCCAACGAAGCCTTTGCCGCGCAAGCCTGCGCCGTCACCCGAGACCTCGGCCTGGACCCGGCCAAGGTCAACCCGAACGGCTCCGGCATTTCGCTCGGGCACCCGATCGGCGCCACCGGCGCCCTGATCACGGTCAAGGCGCTTTACGAATTGCAACGTATCCAGGGGCGATACGCGCTGGTCACCATGTGTATTGGTGGCGGCCAGGGGATTGCTGCGATCTTCGAACGCCTGAGCTGAGGTAGTCACGCGCTCCATAATCGGGGCATGCCACAGCGCAAACACTGGAGCCTGGGTGCCAAGCTGGCGCTGGTAGGCACGCCCTTCCTTCTCCTTGCGCTGCTGTCGATTGCCATGACCCTGTGGGTCTCGTGGCAACTCGAAGGAGGTGCTGCCGCGGTCAACGAAGCTGGCCGCATGCGTATGCAGGCCTACCGCATGGCGCTGTCCGTGGGCACCGGCAGGGCCGACCTTCTGCCTACGCAGGTACGCGAGTTCACCAGCAGCCTCGAGCAACTGCGCAACGGCAACCCGGAGCGCCCGTTGTTCGTGCCCTGGGACGATACGGTGCGAGCGCGTTTCGCGACGGTGGAGCGCGACTGGTCCGCATTTCGCCAGCGTTGGCTCGGTTGCCACCCCGCCAACACCGTGGAATTGCATGGCGACGCCAGCGTGTTTGTCAACCACATCGACGCCCTCGTGCAGTCCATCGAAAGCCACATGTCGCGCTGGACCGCGCTGCTGCACCTGGCGCAATTGGCGATGATGGCGCTGGCCGTGGTTGGCGCTGCGGTGCTGATCTACACCGGCTACCTGTTCGTACTTGAACCGGTCGGTGTTCTCAAGCAGGCGATTCAGCGCATGCAAGAAGGCGATTTTGCGGCCCGTGTCGAACGGGTCAGCTCCGACGAGTTCGGCACGCTGGCCGAAGGTTTCAATGGCATGGCCGACCATGTGCAATCGATGTACCGGCACCTGGAGGCCCGCGTGGCGGACAAGACCGCCGAACTGCAGGAAAAGCGCGAGCGCCTCGAAGCCCTGTACAGCGTCACGTCGCTGGTGGCCAATGCCACCAACCTGCAGGACCTGTCGCGTGGCTTCGTGCAGCGAGTGCGTGCCGTGGCCAAGGCCGATGGCGCTGCGCTGCGTTGGTCCGACGAGACCAACGAACGTTACCTGATGCTGGCCTCCGACGGCCTGCCAGCCGCCATGGTCGCAGCCGAGCACTGCGTACATGCGGGCGACTGCCATTGCGGAACCACGGCGTCGGTACCGGGCTTGCGCGTGATACCCATCCGCAGCGCAAAACCGGCGCGCATGCTGCATTGCTCTCTCGCAGGCTTCGAAACCATCGTCTCCATTCCAATCCACCTGCACGAGCGCCTCATGGGCGAGGTCGACCTGTTCTTTCACGCCCAATGCAGTGTCTCGGAAGCAGAACGCTCCCTGCTCGAAGCGCTTACCGCCCACCTGGCCGCCGCGATGGACAACATTCGCCTCTTGTCCCTGGAAAAGGAGGCTGCGGTCGCGCAGGAACGCAGCTTCATCGCACGCGAATTGCACGACTCGATCGCACAGTCCCTGGCCTTCCTCCAGATCCAGGTTCAGCTGATGCAGGATGCGCTGGATGCCAGCAACCCGCAACAGGCGCAGGACGTCCTGCGGGAGATCGATGTCGGCGTACGGGAGAGTTATGCGGATGTTCGCGAGTT
>JAYVRP010000819.1:0-4139 GCA_043776215.1 Rhodoferax sp.
CGTCGAACTTGTTCGTGTAACGCGACAGCTGGTTCGGGACCAGCCCCAGCGCCAGTTCTGCCTGGTCTCACCGATCCATAATGCCCCATGGAAAAACCAGTCAGCGTCGACAAGCGGGATGACATCACGATCGTGACGCTGGACCGACCGGATGTACGCAACGCGGTGGATGCCAACACCGCGCGGGCATTGTTCGATGCCTTCGTGGCGTTCGATGCCGACCCGCAGTCGCGCGTGGCGGTGTTTCATGGCGCACACGGTCATTTTTGCGCCGGGTGGGATCTTCAAGCGGGTGCGCGTGCCGCGGTGCATGCGGCGCCGGGCAGCGCAGCGGCGTTGGGCGGGTTCGATTTTCTGCCCACGGATCCGCGTGCACGTGCGCCGATGGGCCCCTCGCGCTTGCTGTTGTCCAAACCCGTGATCGCCGCAGTCAGTGGTGCCGCCGTTGCTGGCGGGATGGAGCTGGCGTTGTGGTGCGACATGCGGGTGATGGAGCAAGACGCCTATTTCGGCGTGTATTGCCGGCGCTTTGGCGTGCCGCTGATCGACGGCGGCACGGTGCGCCTGCCGCGCCTGATCGGCATGGGGCACGCGATGGACCTGATCCTCACCGGGCGCAAGGTCGAGGCGGCCGAGGCCTTGCAGATGGGGCTGTGCAATCGCGTGGTTCCCACCGGCACCGCGCTGCAGGCGGCGCTCGCACTGGCCGCCCAATTGGCGGCGTTTCCGCAACCCACGATGCTGGCCGACCGCGCCAGTGCCATAGCCCAGTGGGACTTGCCTCTGGGCGACGCCCTGCACCAGGAATGGCAACGCGGCAAGACCTGCATCGGTGAGGGCTTGCAGGGCGCGGCACGGTTTGCCGCCGGCGCCGGGCGCCACGGCAAGCCCACCGCGTGAGGCCTATTCGCCCTTGATGTCGGCGGCCTTGATCAGGGCCGTCCAGCGCACGGAGTCCTGTTCCAAAAAGGTCTTGAAAGCCGAGGCCGGGCCGCCCACCGGCACCATGCTCATGCCCACCAGCTTCTCGCGCACGTCGGGTTTGGCCAGCGACCGGTCGATGGCGCTGTTCAGGCGCGCCACGATGGCCGCTGGTGTGCCCGCCGGTGCGACGATGCCAAACCAGGCGCCCACGTTGTCAAAGCCGCTGATGCCGGCTTCTGTCATGGTGGGAACGGTGGGGAAGTCCGGATGGCGCTGGGTGGCTGTGATGGCCAGTGGCTTGACACGTTTGCCGGCCACGAACTCCTTCAGCCCCGACATGGTGTAGAAGGTGTAGGTGACTCGCCCGGACATGACCTCGGCGATGGCCGGGGCCGCCCCGCGAAACGGGATGTGGGTCATCTGCGTGCCCGTGCTGTGCGCAAGAAGAGCCCCCGCCAGGTGGGCCGGCCCGCCGTTGCCGGCGGAGGCATAGGTGACATGGCTGCTGCGTGCCAGTTTCACGATGTCCTGCACCGAGTTGGCCGGTGAGTCCTGCGCCACCACGAGCACGGTGGGCAACACCGCGGTGTGCGACACGGGCACAAAATCCTTCAGCGGGTCGGGTTTGGGTTTGTTGGTCAAGATCGGATTGACGATGAACGTGGAGGCGGTTGACAGCAGCGTATAACCGTCGGGCTCGGCCTGCGCCACGGCGTCGGTGGCGATCTGCCCGCTGGCGCCGGCGCGGTTCTCGACCACCACCGGCTGCCCAAGTGCCACCGACAGGTCCTGCGCCACGATGCGGGTATAGGTGTCGAGCGGGCCACCGGCGGCAAAACCGACCAGTAATTTGATCGGGCGTGTCGGATAGGTCTGCGCGTGGGCGGGCTGGCCCTGCAGGCAGGCCAGCGCGGCAGCCATGAGGGCTCTTCGGTGCAGTGGGTTCATCGTGGGGTGCTCCATGGGGGTCAGGCAGGTGCGTCCTGTACAGCGGTTTCGGTGCTGGCCACGCGTGTGCCGGCTGCACCAAAGGGGTAGACCCCGCAGCCCAGCCGTTGCGAGATGGCGCGTGCGGCGTCGTGCAAGGCATCCACCATCGAGAGTTCTTCGTCGGGGCCGACGCGGTGCGAGGGAAATGCGAGGCCGATGGCTCCGACGGTTTTTTGCCCCGCCTTGAACAGTGGCACCGAGACCACGCCCAAGCCGGGCGATGTCTCGTTGCGTTGCACGCAATAACCGGTGCGGCGCGCGTCGTCCACCATGCGCTTCAACATCGCGCGGTCGCGCACCGTGTCGGTGGTAAGTTCGGGTACCGGCAGGCTGAGCAGGCGCTCGCATTCCTGGGGGTCCAGGAAGGCCATCAGCACGCGGCCGGCCGACGACACGCCAAAGGGCACGCTGCTGCCGGAGTGCCAGCCAGTGTCCATGAACATCGGCCCTTCGAGGCCGATCAGGTACAGCGATTGGTCGCCGTCGGGGACCGACAGCCGAACGCTGTGGCCCGTGCGCTTGAGCAGTTCGCGCATCACCGGTGTGGCGGCCTGGCACAGGCTGTTGTAGGTGGTGAAACGCGAACCCAGCACATAACAACGTTGTCCGACCGAGTAGGTGCGGCTCACAGGGTCCTGCACCACCAGGGCGCTGTCCACCAGGGCGCTGAGGATTTTGGACACCTGGCTCTTGGACAGCTTGCACCGCAAGGCCAGCTCGGTAACACTGAAGTCGCGCTGGTCATGCTCGAATTCGAGCAGCACCCGCAGTCCGGTGCGCAGCGACTTCATGGGCTCGGAGGCCAGCGCTCCATGGTCGGATTCGGCAGGCGCGGAGGCGTCGGTGGGGTTCATGCGCTTACCTGCGTGGCGGATTCTTCAGGAACAACCAACACATCGAGTGCTACGGCTCCGTGGGGGCATGGGGGCGTGTTTCAGCGGCGTGGCAAATCCACCACTGCCGACCCCTTGATGGTTACCTGCCCGAACTGGTTTTCGCCCCACAGCTCCAGGTCGACCAGGCCGAGCCCGCCTTCCACGCGTTTGCCGCTGACCTTGCCCTTGAAGTAGTTGCAGTCGCCGAAGATCACCGGCAATTTCAAGCGCGCGCTGAGCTTGCGCACGAAACCGTTGTCGCCGATCCAGTTGGTGGCCACCGTGGCCAGCATGCCGTGGCGCTGCGGGCCGTTGTCGTAGGGGCCCGGCATGCCGAGGTCGATGGTGGCGACCTTGGCGTCCTGGTGGCCGATGCTGGGCAACACGGCGGCGCCGTAGTAACTTTTGTCGTAGTTGTTGGGCAACTTCTCGGGGCTGGTGTTGGCCCAGTGTTTGTATTTCCAGCGCAGCTTGGTGGACTTGTAGCCCGAGGTGCCGACCGCGCCGCAGTAGTAGGCCGTCATGTCCTGCTGGTTGATCGGGCCACGCACCGTGCCAGGCAGCAGTGTGCCGACCTCGACGTCGTCCCAGTACAACAGGCCCGCGCCGCGCACGTACTCGTTGACCTGGGCGTCGGCGATGTTCTGGATTTCCTCCGGCGAAAAGACATGTTTCTCGCGCGGCGCGTAACTCAGGCCGCCCTTGGCGGATTTGCGCGCAACGCGAAAGCAATGCGACAGCACCTTGGTCATGAGTTGCCCGTGCTGGTCGTGGTAACGCACATCACCGGTCTGCACGATCATGTTCGACACCGTTTTGCCCGACACCGGTTGCGCGTCGACGTATTCGGCGCTGGCGATGATGGTGTCGTTGCGTTTGATGGGGTGGTGGAACTCGGCGTCGATGCCCGAGTAGTACCACTGCACGTCGGGCAGGCCGGGCGCCACCACGGCGTCCCAGATGCCGAAGAAGAAGGTGGGCGGCGCAATGACGGTGCCCCATTTGGTGTTGTTGGCGTAGTCCGGGTCATAAAACAGCGGGTTGTCGTCGCCGATGCCCCAGGTGTAGTGCCGGATCACGTCGCGCGTGGCTTCGTGGTTCCATTGCTCGACGCGGATCGGCATGCCGATCAAGGCGCGGGCCTGGGCCAGTGCGTCGTCGGAGATGGCGGGGGCCAGGAGTTCTTTGTCGGTCGTTGTGGTCATGGTGTGTCAGGTCTGGTGGCTGTCGCGGGGGCTTGAATGGTGGTCGGGTGTGGCGATCAGAGCTTGGCGCTGCCCAGGCCCATGCCGCCGTCCACGTCGAGGACGGCGCCGGTGGTCCAGGTAGCGTGGATCAGGTACTCCATCG
>JAYVRP010000820.1:0-4137 GCA_043776215.1 Rhodoferax sp.
CCCCGGCGCCATCTCGCGCACCACGGGTTCTGCCACCAGGTGGAATTCCTTCACCCCCTGGTTCATGCGCCAGGGCAAGGTCCAGCCGTTGAGCGTGACGACCGGGTTGTAGGGCCGACCGGTGCCAGGCACCAGTGGTGGCATGGTGTCGGGTCGGGTCTGCAGCACCGGCTCGGGCAAGGCGGCCATGGCTACACGGCTCACACTGCTGGCAGCCAATGCGGTCACGGTTGCTGCGGCGGCGCCGGCGAAAAATCGTCGCCGGTCGTGGTCGATTTTGCTGGGGTGGTCCATCTCAGTGTCCTGCGGGTGGAGCGCCGCCTTCGGCAGCGCTGGATTTCATGCTGCCCAGGCCACCTGCGGACGTGCCGGTGAGTGTGGTCTGCAGGTCGGTGTCGGCGATCCAGAAATCGCGCTGCGCCTCGATACTGGCGTTGACGGCAACCGTGCTGGCGCGGGTATCGGCCAACAGGTCGAACACGCTGTTGAGCATGCCGTTGTAACGCAGCAGCATCTCATCCACGATGAATTTGCGCAGCGGCACCACCTCGTCACGGTAGTGGCGCGCCAGGTCGTAGGCGGTGCGGTAGCCGTGGTACGCCTCGCGCGCTTCGCTGCGGGCGCGCACGGCCACATCGCGCACCTTCGCCACCGACTGCTGGTAGATCGCCTGCGACCGTGTGTTGCGCGCGCCGCCCCAATCGAAGAGGGGCAACGGGACCTCCAGCTCGACGCCGCGCCGCGTGTCGCGCGTGCCGGCGGCGTTGTCAAAAATGGTGTTGTGCGTGAAACCCACGCTCAGCGCGTCGATGTAGCCGCTGGCCTTCACCATGCCCAGCGAGTCTGCGATGTATCCCGCTTCGGTCACGGCGCTTCGCACGTCCAGGCGCTCGCGCAAGGCCTGCGCCTCTACATCCGTGATCTCGCGCACGGCCTTTGGCAGGTCGGGCAAACGTTCCGGCAAGCGGTAGTTGGTCTGCATGCCCCACAAGCCCATCAGCCGGGTGAGCTGTTCGCGGCTGGCGAAAGCCGCCTGTTCGGAACGCGCCAGCTGGGCAGTGGCGTCATTCAGGGTGCTTTGCTCACGCGCCTGGTTCAAGCGGCTCCAGTTGCCGACACGGGCCAGGCGGCGCGCCAATTCGGCACCGGCTTCGGTCGCCTCCTTCACATCACGCATGTAACGTGCGGTCTGCTGCGCAGCCACGGCGTTCACCCAGGCTTTGCGGGTGTCGGCGGCCAGCCTGACGACCTCCTGCGCAGCCTGCAGCTTGGCCAGCTCGGTTTGTTGCCCCGCCCATTTGGCGCGCCAGGGCAGGGCCAGCAGGCCGATCACGTCAAAGCGCAGCGCGCGTTCGATCTCGACCGTGCGGCCTTCCACGAAGCGGCCCAGCGCGAAGTGCGGGTTGGGCAGACTGCCCGCCTGCACCCGATCAGCGTCGCTGATACCCAGTGTGGCCATGGCAGCCTGCAGCGAAGGGTTGTTCAGCAGCGCAATACGGACGGCCGCCGTTTCATCTACCGGCTTGGCCAGCAGAGCGGCAATGCTCTGCCGGGTTTGCGCCGATTCCACCGCTGCCACGGTGGCGTCCAGGCCCAGGGTGCGGCCCTGCACCAACGCCCGGACATCGGCCATGCCCCCGTCAGGCGACGGACTGGCGCAAGCGGTCAGCAGGGCCACCAAGGCCAAGGCGCTTGCCATGCGTGGGTACGGGCTCATGGTTTGGCTCCGTGGTGGGAACTGGCGGGCGGTGCAGCCGGCGCGCCAGCGGCTGGCTCGGCGGGTGCGCGCGCACGCCGGGCGGCTTGCTCCGCTTCCCACTTCAGGATGTCCACGTGGCCGCGCCGGAATTGACCCACCTCGGCATTGGCTTTGGTCCAGTCCAGCGGTTCGGCCTCCACGCCCCTGGGCGTATCGACGAAGACAGACCGGTAGGACACAGGTGGCACAAAAGCAGCCGGATGGGTCACATCTGCCGAATCGACCATGGCCTGGGCCATGGCGGAAGGGGCGACTGCGGCTGCGGCCAACAAACCCGCAAGCAGCGCCCGGGGGAGGGGAAAAATTCGCAAGGGAAACTCCAACAGGTTGAATCCACCGCAACAGACGGCCAGAACAGCCGGTTGCGGACGTAGTTCGAGCCAGGGAGTCAGGAAATGGGTGGTTTGAAGCCGGGCGCAGCCACAGCGCTGAAAAAGTGCGCGCAGCCGTCGCGCGGCGAACCATACGCCACGGAGGACCCTGCCCATTGGATCGACGACACGACCAGCGCAACAGAAGAACACACCTGACAACTGGCACAACTGCTGCAATGCCCGGACCCCGTCGTGGAACCCGGAGAATCGTCCGGACCCTGCGTCACGCCAGTGTGGCCAGTGCAATCCGCGTGGCCGGATTCCACCACGGCATGGCTGCCCGCCTGCGCGCGTTCCGCTTCCACGGAAGCAGACGCCAGCGCCACCGATGCAATTGCCAGAGGGGTTGCCATGCGGATCGCCATCACGTCGCCGGCCCAGCCGTGCAAGGGCACCAAGGCGATCAGGAGGACAAGTAAAAAACCACGCATGGACAAATGCTGTTGCTGCTGCTGTTGCTGTTGAGAAGTGTGGGTGGCCAGGATTCCTCAGGCCGGTGTAAAGCCCGCTTCGTCCAGCGCATGCACGATGGCATCGCGTGGCTGGCTCGATTCGACCCTGACCTTCTTGCTGACCAGGTCCGTCTCGACACGGGCCGTCGGGTCGAGTTGCTGGACGGTCTTGGTGATGACCCCGACACAATGGCCGCAACTCATGTCGGCGATGGTGAATTCAAACATGACTTGTTCCTGAAAATTGACTTGACCCGCTGACTCTAAACCTTGCCACAATGGCAAGGTCAAGCCCTGATTCGGTTTGACCATCACAAGAGCGTGGTCTTGCATCGCGGCCCCTTGACCTTCCCATGATGGGAAGCTTGACACTGCACCGCAACACCCCCGTGGCGCCGCCACACTCCAAGGATCCGCATGACTGCCGCCATTTTGCCGAACTCCGCCGCGCCAACCGATGTTGCCTGGACCCTGGCCGTGGGCGGCATGACCTGCGCGTCGTGTTCTGGCCGGGTCGAAAAGGCATTGAAGAAACTTCCTGGCGTGGTGTCCGCCGAGGTCAACCTGGCCACCGAGATGGCCGAAATCCATACCAGCGCCGGGCCCACGGACGCCGCTGTGCTGATCGCGGCGGTCGAGAAGGTCGGCTACAGCGCGCACCAGGTCAGGGCCGACCATGCCGACGAGGCCATACCAGCGGATCAGAAGTTGCCCACCTTCCGGCCCGTGGCGGCGGCCATCACACTGGCGCTGCCACTGGTGGTACCCATGCTGGCGAGCCTGTGGGGGCTGGACTGGATGCTCCCGGGATGGATCCAGTTCGCACTCGCCACGCCAGTGCAGTTCTGGCTCGGTGCGCGGTTCTACCGCGCGGGTTGGAAGGCGGCGCGGGCCGGCGCAGGCAACATGGACCTGCTGGTCGCGCTGGGCACGTCGGCCGCCTATGGGTTGAGTGTCTACCAACTCCTCGTGCATGGCAGCCACGGCATGGCCCACCTGTATTTCGAAGCATCGGCCGTGGTGATTGCGCTGGTCTTGCTGGGCAAGTGGCTGGAAACGCGTGCCAAGCGCCAGACCACGGCCGCCATCCGGGCTTTGAACGCATTGCGACCCGACACCGCGCGTGTGCGCCGAGACGGCCAGGACCGCTCCCTTCCGATGGCGCAGGTGGTGGTGGGCGACCTGGTCGTGGTGCTGCCCGGCGAACGCATCGCGGTGGACGGGCAGGTAGTGGAAGGCTCCAGCCAGGTGGACGAGTCTCTCATCACCGGCGAGAGCCTGCCTGTGGCCAAACACGCGGGTGACACGGTCACCGGGGGCGCGGTCAATTCCGACGGCCTGCTGCTGGTGAAAACAAGCGCCATCGGCGCGGAGTCCACGCTGGCACGGATCGTCCGCATGGTCGAGTCGGCGCAGGCCCGAAAGGCACCGATTCAGCGCCTGGTGGACCAAGTGAGCGAGATTTTTGTTCCGGTCGTGATCGTGATGGCCCTGGTCACGTTGCTGGCTTGGGGGCTCGGCACCGGCCATTGGGAAAACGCCATTCTCAACG
>JAYVRP010000821.1:0-14876 GCA_043776215.1 Rhodoferax sp.
AGCAGTACATCGAGCGGCACCACACGGGTGATTCCATCTGAGCCCATCACCTTCACACCGGTGAGTCTGTCGTCCTGTTCTTCGTAGCCCGTGACCTGGCCGATGATGAACTGCATCTCGTAGGCGTCACACAATTGCTTCATCTTGGCCACGCTAGCCGGCGCGGCCTTGAACCCGTCGCGGCGGTGGATGAGGATCACGCTCTCGGCTTTGTGCACACTCTCCTTGGCGAAGTCCAGCGACCAGTCCAACGCAGAATCACCGCCGCCCACAATAACCAGGTTCTTGCCGGCAAACTCACCCGGGCTCTTCACCCGGTAGTGCAACTGTGTGTCAAGGAACTTGTCCAGCCCGTCGACCTTCAGCGTTCGCGGTTGGAAAGCGCCAACGCCGGCGGCAATGAAGATGGTTCGGGTGAAGAATTGCGTGCCTTTGGACGTCGCGACAAAGAACCGTCCGTCATCACGTTTTTCAAGCGCCGTGACTTCCTGCCCGAAATGGAATGTCGCACCGAAGGGCTCAATCTGTTTGAGCAACGAATCCGTCAACTCCTGCCCCGTGCATACTGGGACGGCGGGGATGTCATAGATGGGTTTGTCTGGGTAGAGCTCCACGCATTGACCGCCCGGGTAGGCAAGCGAGTCAATCACATGGGCCTTGATTTCCAGCAGGCCGAGCTCAAAAATCTGAAAAAGGCCGACAGGCCCTGCGCCGATGATCACTGCGTCGGTTTCGATGACGCCACCACGGGCCGCATCGGGCGGGGCGTCATGAGCGAGTGTCGTGATGACGACTTCTTGGTTCAATTGGGCTTCCATATTTTTTCCAGGGTACCGGGCGGCATTTACCGCGCGGGTTCCGCACTGTGCAACAGAGGTGCGATCTAGCGGATCAGTTCCTTGAGCTTGTCCGTCTTGTCTTTCCAGTCATCGGCGTCTGCCGGCGGAGTCTTGCGTTTCGTGATGCTTTTCCAGCTCGGCAGCTTAGCAAGTTCTGCATTGAGCCGGGTCATGTGCTGCTGGTCCGCCGGTACGTCCTCCTCGGCGTAAATCGCGTTGACCGGACATTCTGGAATGCAGACAGCACAGTCGATGCACTCGTCGGGGTCGATCGTCAGGAAGTTGGGCCCCTCGCGAAAGCAGTCCACCGGACACACGTCCACGCAATCGGTGTACTTGCATCGGATACAGGCTTCGGTGACAGTGTGGGTCATGTTCTGGCTTCTCTGCAGATGGTGGTGAACCCCGATTTTATGGGGTTTCCATGACCCGCTTTCGGCCGTGGCCTTGCGCGCGGCAAGCTTGCTTGGCCAGGATCAAACCAGCAGCATGGCGCCTGCAGTCTTGTGGGCGACGGTATGGTCAGGCACTTTTGCGACGGTGGCTGATCACCATGTCTTCCGCTCCAAGGCTGGAGGGCTGGACCACTTGAGGCGCTGAGTCGCAAGCCGGGCGCGGATACTCTGCCGCCACCTGCGGCAGAAAGGCTCGGGTCCGGCCGAGCTTGCAGGCGAAATCTGCGCTGGCGTGGGCGTGCAGGTCGATGGCACCCATTAGGCGTAGCGTGCGAAAAGTGGTGCTTTGGTGAGGACGTCGCCCTGGTAAAACGCACCAAAGCGGCTCAACTGGCGCAGCGCGACCTCCAGATCCTGATCCGCGCGTAACACGGCACTGTCGAATCCTGAGCGTTCCATCTGCACCAGTTGGTCCACCAGCACATCACCTGTGGCGCGAATTTCACCCTTGAACCCCAAGCGCCTGCGCAGCACCAAAGCCTGGCTGAACGCCCGGCCGTCGGTGAACTTCGGAAACAGCAGGTCGATGCGTGTGACGCCATCCAGTGACACGGGTTGCAGATCAGCGTCGTTGGCCAATTGCAGTGAGGTTGCCGCGGCCAGATGGCCTTCTTGCGAAATGAGTTTCATGGTGTGGAGGCCTCAAGCGGTCTGCTTCTGGCTGGCGCGTGCCGCGTTGGCGGCTGCCTTGAACGGCTCGATGCCGACCCGGCGCAACGTGGTGATGAAGGTCTCGAATTGGCGCCCTGCGGGGCCGTCGACTGCCTGGCGCTGTTCGCGGTAGGCGTCGAGCACTGCTTCGATCACATCCGGTACCTCTGCAGCACTGAACGACGGACCGACCACCTTGCCGGGAGTTGCGGCCCCTGACAAGAGCGAGCCGTCCGCCCCGCCCAGAGTGATCTGGTACCACTCCTTGCCGTCCTTATCGACACCCAGGATGCCAATGTGGCCGCTGTGATGGTGGCCGCAGGAGTTGATGCAACCAGAGATGTGCAGGTCGATCTCTCCGATATCGTGCAGTTCGTCCAGGTCCTGGTATCGCTCCGTGATCGCCTCGGCGATTGGCAGCGAGCGGGCGTTGGCCAAGGCGCAGAAGTCCCCGCCGGGGCAGGCGATCATATCGGTCAGCAAACCGATATTGGCCTTGGCCAAGCCGGCTTTGCGCGCAGCGCGCCACAGTTCGGGGAGCAGCTCCACGCGCACCCATGGCAGCAGAAGGTTCTGTTCATGGGTGACCCGCGCTTCGCCCGCAGAAAACTGGTCTGCCAGGTCGGCCGCTGTTTCCAGTTGCTCGGCCGTGGCGTCGCCGGGCGCATAACCCAAACGCTTGAACGACAGATTGACGGCGCGCAGGTCGGGGTTCTTGTGCGCCACCACGTTTTGCTGCAGCCAGCGCGCAAACTCCGGCTCTTGCGCCGCGACGCGAAGCAGGTTGGCGGTGCGGGTTTCCGCATCGGTCCGGTTGCGCTCGATGGGCGGTTGCACGAACGACGCGGCCACCCGGTCATATTCGGCCTGCGTGATCGTGTGCGGGGCACCGTCCTGCTCAAGGATCAACTTGTATTCTTTCTCGACCTGCTCGATGTAACGCTGCCCCTCGGCCTTCACGAGGATTTTGATGCGCGCCTTCCAGGCGTTGTCGCGCCGGCCATAGCGGTTGTAAACCCGGATCACCGCTTCCAGATAGTTCATGAGTTGGTTCCAGGGCAGGAACTCACGCACTACCGTGCCAATGATGGGTGTGCGCCCCATGCCGCCCCCGACCAGAACCTTGAAGCCCAGTTCGCCCAGGTGGTTATGGAGCAATTGGAGCCCCACGTCGTACCAGCCAATGGCGGTGCGGTCCTCGCGAGCGCCATTGACGGAAATTTTGAACTTGCGCGGCAGGAAGGCGAATTCCGGATGCAGGGTGCTCCACTGGCGCAGGATTTCGCAGAATGGGCGCGGGTCAGCAGTCTCGTCTTCGGCGACACCGGCCAGCGCGTCGCTGGTGATGTTGCGGATGGTGTTGCCACTGGTCTGAATGCCATGCATGTCGACACTGGCCAGCAGGTCCATCACGTCGGCGCTCCTCGTCAACGGAATCCAGTTGAATTGCACATTGGTGCGTGTCGTGAAGTGACCATAACCGAATTGAAGCTTCGATCCAATCAGTTTGCCGTTGGCCACGGGTATCAGGCCCAATGCATCCTGTGTGGCTTGAGCGCGGGCCAGCAACGCATCTTCGGGGCGGTCATAGTCACGTGCGATCCGACCCAGGGCCCGCAGCTGCTTGCTGGACAACTCGCCGTAGGGCACTGCGACGCGGAGCATGGGTGCGTAGCGCTGTACGTACCAACCATTTTGTAATCGCAAGGGGCGAAACTCGTCGTCTCCCAGTGTCCCTGCAAGGTTGCGTTCGAGCTGGTCACGGTACTGCGCCGCACGGCTGTGAACGAATTGCCGGTCGAAATCGGTGTACTGGTACATGGTGGGTGCTTCGTGGGTCGGTCAGGCACGCCACCAATGGCGATGACACGGCAACAACGGTCCCCATGCGCCTGACTGAGCACGGACTGTAGGTTGCGGTTGTTATATTCCAAACTACATTTTGGTAGTTTTTTTATGTCGAATTGGGAATATGAGTAGCGCTGCGCGACACCGGGCAAATGCCATGCACAAGCCTCCCGTCCAGAGAGTGGTCGGGCCTTACACCAAACCTGGTCTCGGCAATGCCGGTACAAAAATCACCCGCAGCAAGTGCGCTGCGCTCGTCGATCACGGGAACCTTCATGGCTGCGCGCCTTCTGGCAGTGGCCGCTTGCGTAGTCAGCGTGTGAGCCAATCACCCATCATGATGGCCTCAAACATCCGGACGCAGGCGGGTGCGTCCACCTGCATGCAGACCTGTGTGCGTGGCTTGTCTTTTTCCCATCCGGGGTGCGGGTAATCGATGAAATCGCGCCGGTTCATGATGGTCTGCCCCTGGGCCAGCCCCTCGGTGGCAACACGGACCGATTTGGTTTCAATCTCGAAGAATTCGGGGTTTACCAGGTAGATAAATGCCAGCAGGTCGTGCGCGAAACAGCCGGGCGTGTTGGCGATGTGCTGGTACAGGCCGCTATAAAAGCGTGCATAGAACTCGACAGCATGGTGCAGGGTGTCCGTAGCGGGGTGTCCGTGTCGCTCGGCGATTTGCCGGAAGAGCGACAGCAGAACGACCACCCGGTGTGTCACGTCCAGCCCGACCATGGTCAGTTTCCAGCCCGCTGTGAATACCCGGTCGGCAGCGTGCGGATCATTCCAGATATTGGCTTCAGCCACAGGTGAGACGTTGCCCGGCTCGGCCACGGTTCCACCCATCACGATGACTTCACGCAGCAGAACGGGCAACTGTGGCTCGATCAGCAACGCGAGGCTCAGGTTGCCCAGCGGCCCGACCGCGACCAGGGTAATCTCGCCCGGATGGGCCCGGGCCATGTCCACGATGAATTGCGCCGACGCGCGTGGATCCAGTGGCCGCGATACCGTTTGCCGGGCGCCCAGGTTGCCCAAACCGTCCGCGCCATGGATGTGGGCCGGCGGGGCCTCAGGCTGCTTCACCCACGGAACCGCAACACCCTTGGTCACAGGCACGTCGCGCCCGGCAAGCGCGGTCAGGTAAAGCGCATTGGTGGCGGCCTGTTCCACGCTGACGTTACCGAAGGTGGTGGTGATTCCCACCAGTTCGATGGCTGGGTGGGCGAGCGCGAAATAAAGCGCCATGGCGTCGTCTACGCCCGGGTCGGTGTCGTAGATGACTTTGTGTCGGGAGGCTTGGGTCATGCAATCAGATCAAGTGGGTGAGGGGCGATCGCCCAGGCCGCAGTAGCGCCGCACGGCAGCCAGACGGTCCGCCGAATTTTCGTGGCTGGACCGCAAGAGGGCGGCCACTTCTTCCGGGTTGGGAATACTCGACTGGGCACCAGCGCGGGTGCAGGCCAACGCGCCCGCCGCACTGGCCAGGCGAAGCGCGGTCTCCAGGGGTTGGCCCCGATCAAGCGCCGCGACCAGAGCACCGCAGAACGCGTCCCCGGCACCGGTGGTGTCTACAGGAGTCACCGGGAAGGCGGCCTGTACCAGGAAAGTTTCGCCGACACGCGCACAGCAGCCATGGGCGCCGAGAGTCACCACCACAGTTGGCACGCGCAGCCTTGCCAGGCTTTGGGCCACCGTGCCCTGGCAATCGGCCACCAGTGCCAGTTCACCCTGGTTGACGACCAGGACATCCACAAGTTCAAGCAAGTGGGCAGGCAGCGTTTGTGCGGGTGCCGCATTCAGCACCACTTTTACCCCTGCCGCACGGGCCAGCGCGGCATATCCCGCGACGGTGTCGAGAGGCGTTTCCAACTGCATCAGCAAGTGGCTGAATCCGGCGAGCGGCGGAAGGTGCCCGGCCGCCAGGGCCTGGTTGGCACCGGGTGCCACCGTGATTGCGTTTTCCGCGTCGTCCGATACACAGATGAAGGCGGTACCGGTGGCGAGATCCGGGCTGCGGATTATGTGAATTTGCACACCAGCATCGTGCAGCGAAGCTTCGAGCGGCAGAGCGTACGCGTCTTCGCCCAATGCCAACAACATATGGGTGAGAGTGGCACCGGCACGCGCACTGGCGACCGCCTGATTCGCACCTTTGCCACCGGGGTAAGTCTTGAACGAGTGGCCGAGCACTGTTTCACCCGGAGCCGGGATGTGCGGTGCGTTCACAACAAAGTCGAGGTTGGCGGAGCCGGCAACAAGAATCATGGTTAAATCAATCGGGCGGCCCGGGCCCGTCAAATGGGCACACCCGAATTTGACCCTTTGGTAAAAACTTCGGCGAATTATGGGCTAGAAAGATCTTTGGGCGATGATAATTTTCGACCAGTGAAGGCATAAAGGAACAGTAGCTAGCATGGGATCCACGGTTTTTGTCAAGGTGGTGGGATTTCGCGATGTGGAGCGCCACGCGCTCAATACCGTTTTCCGCTTGTCGATGGAGCGCGCGACCCATTACGCCCTGTGGACGCCCGATGCGCCAGTCATGCCGCACATTGCCTTGATCGATGTGGACAGTTACGAGGCTGGTCTGGCGCTCGCCTCACCCACCCTGAATCGCAATCTCAAGCTCATTTGTATCGGTAATGGGGCGCCGACCCATGCGTGGCGAGTCTTCCCAAGACCCATCAACTGGACTGCGGTCATCCATGCCATTGACCAATTGTTTGCGAGCACCGGAGTGGACATCGATATTGGATTGGAGGGCGAGTCCACCACCGTCATTCCGCCGGGTGTGCGGCAGACGCTGCTGGTGGAGCCGTCCCGGGACGAGCGCTTGTACCTGCGTGCACGTTTGGCTTTGGCTGGCCTGATCGAGGTGGACGAGGCAGACAATGTGATGCAGGCGAGCACCAAGCTGCGCGAGCGCCATTTTGATATCGTCCTTGTGAACGTGGACACGCTCGACGAGCCCTGGGGCCTGGTGGAGCGGTTGGTGGCGATGGTGCCGCCGATTGGAAGCGTGGTCATCACCACCGCAAACAACTCCTGGCAGATGCATGAGCGGGCAGAGCAGGCAGGTTGTCGGGCGGTCCTCAACAAGCCTTACGATCCTGGTCACGTGTTTCGCGTGTTACAGATGGTGTGACAGGGAAGCTCTGCCTGCTGCCACCAGCCTGGCCAGCCGCAATTCCACGGGAAAGGGGTCTGCGCCCAACTCTGCGGCCAGTAGTTCTGCGCACAGGGGGGCATAGGTCAGTCCGCGAGACCCCATGCCGACACTGAGCCACACGCTGGGGCTGGGTCCGTGCTGCAAAGGGCCCGCACCTGGGAGCCGATCAATGGTGGTGTACCGGTGGCCGCGCCATGATTGCAGGTTGCCGGTGTCAAATCGTTCTGCCAGCGTTTGTGCCGCTTCAGGGAGCAACAGCGCCAAGCGCTGCCAGTTGTCCCGGTGGCTGCTGGCTTCGTCCGCGCTGGAAGCGGAATCCACCTCGTAGGTGGCGCCGGCGAACCAGGCCGGGCCGCCTTGGGTGGGTACGTGAGCCATGAAATGGCCGTGCCCGTGGACCGGATACTTCGGGAAACGGCCAGCATCACCAGGAGCGTGCAGGCCCCAGGACACTTGGCCGGGGACCCGCTGCATGCGACGCAACTGGTGAACGCCTTGAGGTGATGGCGGCGCTGCTGCAGCAAGTTCTCTCATAAGCCGCTCGGCACCGCCCGCAGCGGCCACCACCACGTGGGTTGCCTCGGCGAGCACGTGACCGCTCGCGTCCAGCAGGACCCACTGACCTTGGCTACGGATTGCGGTGCAAACAGTGGCATTGGCGACAAACCGTACCCCTGGAACTGCGAGACAGGCGCGTACCAGCTGACCCGGTTTGACCCATGCCGCGTGGGTGTGCCAGATACCGCTGTGCCATTGTGTGTGCTCTGACTGCGTGGCCTCGCACGCACCCGGTGCCACCGCTTCGCGGGACCAGTCGCGGCCTGCTGCGGGCCATAGGCCTGGCAGCAGCGGAATCCCTTCCACTCGGCGTTGCCATGTGCCGGACGGGCCCCAGTCCTGGCCCTCGTCGAGCATGGCTCGGCACCATTGCAATGTCATACGAACGCCGGCACGCGAGAGGCGCGAGCGCGCTCCATCGTCGCGGGAACCCTGCGGGGCCAACAGGCCTACAGGCAGGCCGGACGCGCCAGAGGCCGGTGCCGGCGCGGTGTCCAGGACCTTGACCTGCCAGCCGTGCCGAGCCAATACCGCCGCGACGGTGGCGCCCGCCAACCCTGCTCCGATCACTGCGCAGCTTGTCGGCGCAGGTGGTTGCGCGCGCCACCAGTCACGGCTGGTTGTGACTGGCCATTGCGGGTCGTAGGTGCCGAGGTACTGCGTGCCGGTGGTGCCGGCCTGTTCCCATGCGAAACCAGCCTGGGTCAACAGTTCCAGCAGGGCGCCGTCGCCGGCACCGAGAGCCAGGGTTGTCCCCCGGCGGCACAGACGGGCCAGCGCCTTGACGCTCCACCGGTCCCAAGGCGCGTGTGGTGTGGAACTGGTCGCGCCGCAAACGTCGAGTGTGTCAGCCACAAACCGCTGCTCCCGAAGCATCGTTTGCAAAGGGCCGATACACAGAGTCAGCAAGACGCGTCCCAGCGACAACTGCAAACGATGGAAACCTGGCAGCAGGCCGAACCATTGGCGCCGCAGGTCGCAAGCCTGGCCCGACAGGGCCTCATGGCAACTAAGCATTTTCAAGACCGCGTCCCGGTCGGGCGCAATGGGCGTGATCGCCACGTAATGCAATAGAGCCGGCCGCCGAGGGTCCAGTTCCCATGCCGACCAGCACGCCAAAAACGCGGCACCGTCGCTGAAATCGGTGTTCAGCACACGCCAGGTGTTTTGCCCTCCCCAGGCCGAAGCCCGGTTGCGGGTTTCCAGCGCGGTGGACGCCGTCAGCCGCGCCATGCCCTGTTGGAGACTCAGGCGCTGGGCGGCACGTAACCCTGGGCCGCATCGGCCCCTCCACCGAAAAAGTGGGCTTCCATTTGCCGTGCCAGATATTGGCGCGCCCGCGCGTCCGCCAGGTTCAGGCGGTTCTCGTTCACCAACATGGTCTGGTGCTTGAGCCAACTGGCCCATGCCTCTTTGCTGACTTCCGACCAGATTCGTTTACCCAACTCGCCGGGATAGGGCGCGAAATCCAGGCCCTCGGCCTCCTTGCCCAACTTGATGCAGTGAACCATACGTGCCATGAGATGTGTCCTTGTTCGCGAGTGTGCGGTGTGCTGAGCCAAATTGTCGCCGCTTTTGGAAACCTCTCTGGCAAACTGGTGTCCAATTGCAAGGATCGCAATTTGGAGTCGTGATGTTGAATCGTTGGAGTGTTCGCCAGGTTTTCCTGGCGGTTTGTGTTATCTGTTTTTCTTTGCTGGCGTATGGCATGTACCTTCAACATGTCGTGGGCCTGGAGCCCTGCCCGATGTGCATCGTGCAGCGGTACGCACTGGTGCTGGTGGGCCTGTTTGCTGGCTTAGCCGCGACCACCCGGGGCCGCATCGTCCATCTATCCGGCGCAGGATTGCTGCTTGTGACTGGGGGGTTTGGTGCATTCGTGGCCGCACGCCAGAGTTGGCTGCAGTGGTATCCCCCGGAAACGGCCACCTGTGGCCGTGACTTCTACGGCATGATCGAGAGTTTCCCGCTGCAGCGGGCCATCCCGATGATCTTCAAGGGCGGTGGCGACTGCATCAAGGTGGACTGGACCTTTCTTGGCGGCTCCATTGCCAATTGGTCATTCCTGTGTTTCAGCGCGATTGTGCTGACGTCGCTCTGGCTCGCTGCGCGGTCGCTCCGGCGGGCCTGATTTCATGGCTCGCCGGTCCCTCAGAGGATCGCGCTGCCCGGGTGCTCACCACGTTCGTACACCACATGGGCGCGCCCCACAAGCAGAGCGTCCAGCGAGCCGACGTTGGTCAGATCCTTGTTGGAGAACGGCAGGCGATGCAACACATATCGCATCGCATTCAGGCGCGCGCGCTTCTTGCAGTCGGACTTGATCACCGTCCACGGCGCGTCGGCGGTGTCGGTTTCAAAGAACATGGCTTCCTTGGCCTTGGTGTAGTCTTCCCACTTGTCGAGCGAGGCGAGATCGACCGGGCTGAGCTTCCACTGTTTGAGCGGGTGCAATTCGCGCTCTTTGAAGCGGCGCCGTTGCTCGGCGCGGCTGACTGAAAACCAGAACTTGACCAGGTGCACACCGCTGCGCACCAATTGGCGCTCGAATTGTGGCACCTGGCGCATGAACTCCTGGTACTCGGATTCGGTGCAAAAACCCATCACGCGTTCGACGCCGGCGCGGTTGTACCAGGAGCGGTCGAACATCACGATCTCGCCTGCTGTGGGCAGGTGTTGCACGTAACGCTGGAAATACCATTGGCCACGCTCCACGTCACTCGGTTTTTCCAGGGCAACCACGCGTGCACCACGCGGATTGAGGTGCTCCATCATGCGTTTGATGGTGCCACCCTTGCCAGCGGCATCGCGCCCTTCGAACAGGACCACCACACGTTGTCCGGTTTCCTTGACCCAGGCCTGCAGTTTGAGCAACTCCACCTGCAAAGCGTACTTCTGTTTCTCATAGCGTTTGCGCGACAAAAGGTTCTTGTACGGATAACCGCCACTGCGCCAGTCGTGGGCCAGTTCATCGTCGGGTGAGGTAAAGGAGCCGTTGACGTGGGCCTTGTCATTCGCCAGTGCTTCACCGTTGCGCAGCAATTTGCGCATCGCCGCAATGTCGTCCGGCGAACTGCCAGCCAGAAAGGTTTTGAGAGCGGCAGCTTTGTCCGATGAACGCGCAACAATATCGGCGAGGGCCGCCATTTGTGCTCCCTGTGCCGACTCCAGGGCGTCCCGGGCTACGACTGCGCCCATACGCGTGCGGGTCGTTGCGCCCGTAGTGTCACCGCGGGAGGCGCGGCGAGGGCGGGCTGGGGTGCGGGGGCTGGTCGTCTTGGCAGCTGTCGGCATCAAGGATCTCCATAGCAAAGAATTTATTGTGAACTTGTGTCAGGCCCCCCGATTTGACTGATATCAATATCTTTGTGCGCGATGAGTTGAGCTTGACGGTGGCAGGATGGCTGCTTTGCTGGAGCGAGTGGGACTGGCGCAAACCGACTCGGTTTTTGGCGACTGTTTTCACCGTTCGTGCAAGCTCTCATCTCCCAGGCGTTGCACCGGGCTCAGCAGGTAGTTGATCACCCGCCGTTGGCCAGTTTTGATCTCCGCGGTCAGGTTCATGCCCGGCGCCAGGCGTATCGGTCTTCCATCGACCTGTAGGAGGCCAGTCTTCAAAAGCAAGCGGGCCGGGAAGATCGCACCGCGTTTTTCGTCGGTGACGGCGTCGGCAGTGACCAGTTGCACCGTCGCATGCACTGTGCCATAACGCGTAAACGGAAATGTTTCCAGCTTGATCTGCGCACCTTGGCCTACGCTCACAAACCCGATGTCCTTGTTCTCCAGTGTCACTTCGGCCACCGGTTGGTCGCCCTGCGTGCCGTCAGGCACGATCACCATCAGCGACTGCGCCTCGGTGACCACGCCACCGACAGTGTGTGTCGCCAATTGTTGTACGGTGCCCGATACCGGCGCGGTGAGGGTCGTGAGTTTTTCCCGCTGGGTGGCCTTGGCGTGCTCCAGGCTGGCCTGTTGGGCCTTCAGTGCCGCCTGGGCCTGGCGTTCGAACAAGCCGCGTCGGGTTTCGGCCAGGTAGGAGGCGCGGCCGTGTTCACTCTCGGCAAGCGTGGCCAGTGCCTCCTGCAGTCGAGCTTGTTGGGTGCTCAGGTCGCGCTCAAGTTCGATGCGTTCGCGCGTTCGGTCCTGCCCGGCATGACTGGCCACAAAACCCTGGCTGGACAAAGCCTTGAAGTCGTCCTCGCGGCGGCGGCTCAGGGGAATGGTGGCCTCCAGCTTGGCCACCATTTCCCTCGCCGTGGCGATTTCGGCCTGCCGTCGTGTGATCTCGGCCAACAGTCTGCTGTGTCGGGCAGTGATATCGCTCCACTCCGCCAATAGCTGGGCTTGTGCAGCGCTGCGCTCGCCAGTGGACCAATCGGCGGGGAAGTTTGCGGTCGGCGTGCGCGCTGGCTCACGCATTGCGTGCAGCAGGCTGCGGGCGCGCAGCATGTCCGAGGACACAGCCTTGAGCTGCTCCTGCACATTGGTTTTGTCGGCGTTGGCACTGGTCGGGTCCAGTTCGACCAGAGGTTGGCCGGCAACCACGTGGTCACCGTCCTTGACCAGCACTCGCTTCACGACGCTGCGCTCCAGCGGCTGGATGAGCTTGGTGCGTTCACCGACGATGATGCGTCCGGGCGCCACCGCGACGATGTCCACCTGGCCCACCCAGGACCAAACCAGTGCAATGACGAACAACACCATCAGGACCATGGCTACCCGCCGCGGTGCCGGGTGAACCGGGGTGTGTTGCAGACTCAGGGCAGCAGGCAGGAAGGCGGCCTCGTCGGCCATCCGACGTGGGCCGGCGAGCTCGTCGCGGTAGGACCAGGCCGCAGCGAAGATGGCGCAGTAGCGGCCCCACAGCTCCAGCCAAGGGTGGCTCGGCCCGGGTGGTTTGGCGCTGGACGGCATATCTGGTTGGCTCGCGGCAGATGAAGTGGCCGGAGTCGCATGGGCAATCATGCTGCACTCCCATGTGCGGCTTGCCCGCCCATCTGCATGCGCCACAGATGGGCATAGAGTCCCTGGGGTTCCTGCACCAGGGTGTCATGCGGGCCGATCTCGGCAATACGCCCTTTGTCCATCACGACGATGCGGTGGGCGTGGCGCACGGCGGACAGGCGGTGTGCAATGATGAGTACGGTGCGCCCTTTGCAGATGTGGGCCATGTTGCGCTGGATGATGGCCTCGCTTTCGTAGTCCAGCGCACTGGTGGCTTCATCGAGGATCAGGATCCGCGGGTTGGAAAACAGCGCGCGCGCGATGGCAATGCGCTGGCGCTGCCCGCCGCTGAGCGTGCTGCCCTGTTCGCCGACCAGGGTGTCATAAGCTTCCGGCAACTCGCTCACGAACTCGTGGGCACCGCTGAGTTGCGCCACTCGGATGACGGCTTCGATCGGAGCGGCCGGGTCAGAGATGGCGATGTTCTCGCGCACGCTGCGGTTGAACAGCAGATTCTCCTGCAGCACCACACCCACCTGACGGCGCAATTGGGCGGCGTCGATCAGGCTGATGTCGATGCGATCCACCAGCAGCCGGCCCTGCTCGGGTGTGTACAGGCGCTGAACCAGCTTGGTCAAGGTACTCTTGCCAGAACCGGAGCGGCCTACGATCCCGATCACTTCGCCCGGTCGGATGTCCAGCGAGATGGAATGCAGCGCAGGTGCGGCTTCAGGACGGTAGCGAAAACTCACCGCGTCCAGCGTGATGCGGCCCTGGATGGGTGGAAGCTGGGCTCCGGCGCTCGCAGGCACTTCGGTGCGTGTGTTGAGGATGTCGCCCAGTCGCGCCATGGAAATGCCGGTCTGCTGGAAGTCGGTCCATAGCTGGGCCATGCGCATGATGGGCTGCGCCACGCGCTGGGCAAACATCGTAAACGCCACGAACTGACCCACGCTGAGCTGGTTATCCATCACCAGGTGCGCGCCGTACCACAGCATCGCCGCATTCACGACTTTGCCGATGAGCTGGATGCCCTCGTGGGCCCAGCTAGCGAGGTTCTGGGTCTTGAAGCTGGCCGACACATAGGCAGCCAGTTGTTGGTCCCAGCGTTTGGCAAAGGCGGGCTCCAGCGCACCGGCTTTCACGGTCTGGATGCCGGTCACGGTTTCGACCAGCAGGGCCTGATTCTCTGCGCCCCGCGCGAACTTGGCGTCCAGTCGCGCACGCAAAATGGGCACCACAGCCAGGCTCAGGCCGAAGTAAAGCGGCAGACTCACCAGCACGATCAGGGTCAAGGGCACGCTGTAGAGCAACATCATGCCGATGAAAACCACGGAAAACAGCACATCGAGCAGCACCGTGAGCGCATTTCCGGTCAAGAAGGCGCGAATGTTTTCCAACTCGCGCACGCGCGCCACCGAATCACCCACACGTCGCGCCTGAAAGTAGGCCAGAGGCAACTGCACCAGGTGCCGGAACAGGCGGGAACCCAGCTCCACATCGATGCGGTTCGTCGTGTGGCTGAACACATAGGTGCGCAGGCCGGTAAGCACGCTCTCGAACACCACGACCACGAGCAGACCGATCACCAGCACATCGAGCGTGCTGGTGCCGTGGTGTACCAGCACCTTGTCCATCACCACCTGAAAAAACAAGGGGCTGACCAGGGAAAAAAGTTGCAGCATGAACGACATCAACAGCACCTCACCCAGCAGCCGGCGGTACTTCACGATGGCCGGCACGAACCAAGAGAAATCAAACCTCGCCAGTGCGCCCGCCAGGCTGGCGCGACTGGTGATGAGGACCAACTCGCCGGTCCAGCGGCGGGCGAACACCGGCAGGGGTTCGATGGTGGGGTGGTTGCCGGACGTGGACGAAGGATCCTGGTACAGCACCCGTTCGCCATTGCACTGGGCCAGAATGACGACGCTGGAGGCCCCGCCGGCATGCGCCAAGGCGGTTTCAGTATCGCCAGGCTGCAGCAGTGCAAGCGCAGGTAGAGGTGTCAGCGGCAGCCGGTCGGCGCTGGTCCGGATGTGTTTGGCCTTCAGGCCCAGGTGCTGCGCAGCCCGTAGCAGTTCGCCGGTCGTCAGCGGGGCGCCTGGTGCATGGCCGAGTTGGTGCGCCAGTGTTTGCGGGTCTGCAGCGATCTGGTGCAGCCGCGCGATGGTGCACAAGGCCAGCAGTGCGGCGCAGGGTTCCGGCGACGGGCGTTCGGGGGGCGCATGGGCAGTTGGGGTGGCGGCGTTGGACATGGCCAGCGGTATGGGCATTGGTATCACGGTCGTGGTCCCCTGTTTGTGCTGCAGACCAGCAGCCAGCAGATTCGGCAGCGGTCAGCGTGCATCGTAGGTTTGACGGCCGTGTACGTCCTCCTGCTTATGGAGTACGTTGTTGTGTGTCGTGGCG